>JAGLTA010000119.1 GCA_023135505.1 Candidatus Parcubacteria bacterium
AGCGGGGAGACAAAAGTTTTTAAAGGATTTCGCGTTCAGCATAACGACGCGCTAGGTCCGTTCAAGGGCGGAATAAGATATTCTCCGGAAGTTAATGTCTCAGAAGTAAAGGCGCTTGCGGCGTGGATGACATGGAAGTGCGCCGCTGTCTGCATCCCTCTTGGCGGAGGAAAAGGAGGCGTTGTTGTTGATACTAAAAAGTTATCCAAAAACGAATTGGAAAGGCTGTCTCGCGGTTATGTTCGGGCGTTTGCTGATTTTCTCGGTCCGCAAAAAGATATTCCAGCGCCTGATATGTACACCACGCCGCAAATTATGGCATGGATGATGGATGAATTCAGCAGAATTAAGGGGTTTAATGTTCCAGGAGTCGTAACTGGAAAACCCTTAGAGGTTGGCGGAACAAAAGGCAGGGGGCATGCCACTTCCCATGGAGGAATTTTTGTTTTAGAAAAAACACTGGAAAAATTAAAAATGGAAAAAAATGCTAAAATCGCCATTCAGGGATTTGGAAACGCCGGATCTTACGCTGCGGAAACACTTAAAAATAAGGGGTATAAAATTATAGCAGTTTCAGATTCAAAAGGAGGGATAATATGCCAGAAGTCGGAAATCGGAGATCGGAGGTCGGACTGTTTGGATATTGAAAATATTATTAAGTTTAAAAAAAATACTGGGTCTGTGGTCGGATTTGATGAAACTGAAACGATAAGCAATGACGAACTATTAAAGCTTGAAGTTGATGTTTTAATCCCAGCGGCTGCAGAGAATGCAATTACTGAAAAAAACGCAGACAGAGTAAAAGCAAAATTGATTATTGAATTAGCGAATGGTCCTGTTTCTCCTGAAGCGGATAAAATTTTAGAAAAAAGCGGAGTTGTTGTAATTCCGGATATTCTGGCAAATGCCGGCGGCGTGATTGTAAGTTATTTTGAATTAGTCCAGAATACGCAGAATTATTATTGGACGGAAAAGAAGAATATTGAAAAGTTAAAGAAAATAATAGAAACCGCTTTTGATAAAGTCTGGGCGAAAAAACTTGAATTAAATTCCAGTACGCGGATAGCGGCTCACGCTATAGCGGTTGAGCGCGTTGCCGCGGCGGAAAAATTAAGAAGAGGTTTGTAATAAATAAAAAAATAATTTTAATTTTTAATGAATTTGGCGATGAATAATTTTTTGTTCTTGCTGAATTCAATCAAGCAAAATTTATGAAAAAATCATTTATTTTAGCGTTAATCTGCTGCTCTGTTTTGGCTTTGCCTATGCTGGCATCAATGCAAAAAAAAATTGACATTGAGAATAAAAAAAGCGGAGTAGACTGGTCAAAACCGATAAAAGCGAAAAATGTAAAGATAGTTAAAAAGGTTTCCATTTCAGATGTTAACGAAGAGATGAAAGGCAAGTCGCCTGCTTCAAGGGCAGATAAAAAGAAAAAACCGGTTGTGGAAAAAGTTGCAACGGGAGATTTAGGCAGTCTCGCTACTGGCAATAAATATGCCGTGGTAATCGGAGTTTGCGATTATCCCGGCAACACATCGGCTGATCTTTGCTGGGCAGACGGGGATTCGTTAAATATGTTTGAGGCGCTAACCACGCTTTACGGATATACTTCAGAAAATATTTATTTATTAAGAGATACAAATCCTAATCGTCTTGATATTACCGACGGACCAGCCACCTTTAATGGGATTGAAGATGCCGTATCGGAAATAGGAACTAAAGTAAAATCGGGAGATGAAATAGTGTTCTTTTTTAGCGGACATGGCGGCTGGGTTCGCGATGATGAAGGCAATCCTATAGATCAGTACCCCGTCGATGAAATTGATGATAGGGATGAAGCAATCATTGTTCACAACGGCTCTGAAATGGTTGGAATATCTGATGATATGCTTCAAAATTGGTTTAGCGGTTTCGCGGCTACAAGGATTGTTTTTATTTTTGATACCTGTCTTGCCGGCGGAATGAATGACTTAGCCGATGAAGAATCGTCCGATAACGGTAGAGTTGTTGTTATGGCAACAGAAGAAGACAAGTCAGCATATGTATATTCAAGAGGAATTGAAGGGATAGAAGAAGGCGAAGGAGTATTCAGCCGCTATTTTGTTAATGAGGGAATGTTGCAGGGCTTAGCAGATGAATATGATCACGATGGCAATATTAGCATCCAAGATGTGGTTATAGAAGAAGCGTTTGACTATGCAAAAACAAGCATACCTTTGAAAATACCTTTTTTAAAGAGAAGGCAAATACCTGTTATAAACGATAAATTCGAAAACGATCTTCTCTTGTAATTTTTATTAGAAAAATAAGCAAAAAAACAGACCTTATTTGTAGCGGTCTGTTTTTTTAATATGAATTTAATATTGCATATTTATTTAAAAAAGATAAAATAATAAATAGATATAAAAATAAATATAAAAATTATGCAAGATATTTTAATTTTTGACTATGACGGCGTTTTCGTCGATTCAATGGATGTTGTGTTGAGCATACATAACAATTTGTGCGATAAGTATAATTTATGCGGTATTAAAGGAGAGGGGGCATTTAAAGATATGTTTGATGACAATTTTTATAAATCCATGGTAAATATCGGCGCTTCAGAGCAAAAAATAAGATTAGTCATCAGTGAATTTGAAAACGAATCATTAAAACAGAAGAGTGAAATTAAATTATTTCCTGATATTAAGCAGATGCTTGATAAATTATCAAAAAAATACGGAATGATTATTGTTACTTCTGCCTCAAGCCCTGTTGTTTCTGATTTTTTAGAAATTCACAAAATTCAGCATATTGACAGAGTTATCGGGATTGAGCAAGAAAGGAGTAAAATTAAAAAAATTTTATCAGTAAAAGCGGATTATCCCGCAAGTGAAATATATTATATAGGCGATACGAAGGGAGATATGATTGAGGGGCAAAAAGCCGGCGTAAAGACAATAGCAACGACTTGGGGCTATCATAGCAGGGAGAGATTAGAAACGGCAGATCCTGATTATATTGTTGACGCTCCAATGGAGTTGGTGAGCATATTAGTTTAAATTTATTTAACATAATTTAATATGTACAAATCAATTATTACAGCATTTTTTGCTTTAATCGCGAATTTTATATTTATTTTTTGCCTGTTTTTTGTTCCGGTGATTAACCAATTTTTCATGGGTTCTAAAGTTTTTTTAATCCCTTTCGCTGTTTTTTTTCTGTTAGGATTAGTTTTAACGATTTTAGTTTTTAAAAGCAAGATTAAGGGAAAATTGAAAAAATTTTTGCTTCTAACTGGAATTTCCGCGTTCGGAATGTTCGCTGCTATCTTGCTGCATAATCTGATTTACGGGACTTTTATCTATATTTTCGGCGATAATATCTGGGACAGAATCGGAACAGGCGACGAGCCGATTTTCTTTTTTATCGGGATTATAATCTGCCCGCTCGGATTTTTAATCGGCGCGATCGGGAGTGCCGCGATTTTGATTAAAGATAAAAATAAAAAATAATAATTAGAGTTATAGGGCATATCTATCTGTCGGGCGACATAAATATATCAATCTTATTGATTAAACTATGGAGAATAAAACAAAAAAGCGCATTTTAATGTTAATTATAATTCTGGCAGCCGCATGTATAATATTCACCGTCTTGTTTTTATTATTAAATATAAAAGATAAATTTATGCCAAATAATGAGACAAATTATGAGGCAGAAATAATAGAACTGCCAGATCCTAAGTATGATAGCGAAACCTCGGTTGAAGAAGCTTTGCTGAAAAGGAGATCTGTAAGGCGCTATAGCGGAGAGCCGATAACTATTCCTGAAGCATCACAGCTTCTTTGGGCCGCGCAGGGAATTACAGACCAGACAAAAGGATTTAGAACAGCTCCGTCCGCCGGAGCTCTTTATCCGCTTGAGGTTTATATTGTCGCGGGAAATGTAAACGGTATTCAGGACGGAGTTTATAAATATGAGATTAAGGAACATAAACTGAGGAGAATTTTAGCAGGAGATAAACGGCGCGAATTATGCGATGCCGCTCTTAGCCAGTATTCAGTTAAAGACGCCGCGGCAGTTATAGTTTTTTCCGCGGTCTATGAGCGGACAACTGTCAAATACGGAGAAAAAGGCGTAAGATACGCGAATATGGAAGCCGGGCATGCGGCTCAAAATGTCTATTTGCAAGCAGCCTCTCTTGATTTAGGAACAGTAGTAATCGGCGCTTTTGACAGCGAAGAAATAAAAAAGATTTTAAATATGCCAGAAGAGGAAAATCCTTTGTATCTAATGCCTGTCGGGCGGAAATAAGTTTAGCGCTTGAATTCAAATGCTCAAAATTGGCTCGGAATGATATCAAAAAACTATTTAGGCGAAGTTGATTTTTAAGCGTGTGAGTGGTAAAATGAATATAAAAAAAATGATGTAAATTTTAAAAATTATGGCAGCAAAAAATAAAATTTTAAGCAATGTAAAAAATAAGCCTTATTTTAGAAAGGATAGTTTTGTTTTGTATAAAAGTGATTGCTTAAAAATTTTAGAGCAAATTCCTGAAAATTCCATTGATATGATTTTCGTGGATCCGCCTTATTTTTTATCGTCAGGGACTTTCAGCTGCCAAAACGGAAAAATGGTGAGTGTTAAAAAAGCCGATTGGGATTTAAGCAACGGGCTGAAAAAAGATTTTGAGTTTTAATTTATTTAATTTCAAAAAAATATGAATCAACATGAATTCGTTATAAAAACAATGAAAAAATATGGCGGATATGCAACACTTGGTTTTTTAAATCAAAATGTTGATATTTCCAATTGGAAAACAAAAACACCATTTGCAACTATTAGACGCATCGTTCAAGATGAAAGATTTTTCTTTAAAATAAGACCGGGACTTTGGGCATTAAAAACTTATAAAAATAAATTGCCTGAAAATATTTTTCCAACAGAAAAAATTTCTAAAGACAAGCGAGAAGAGTTTAATCATTCATATTATCAGGGATTACTGGCAGAAATAGGAAATCTTAAAAAACAAGAAACATTCGTTCCGTATCAAGATAAAAATAAAAAATATTTAGAAAAAAAGTTGTCTGAAATAACAACAATTGAAAAGTTTTATGATTTTACTTATAAAAATTTATCAAGATATGCTATAACAATTGATGTAAGTTGGTTTAATGAAAGAAAAATGCCATCTAGTTTTTTTGAGGTAGAGCACTCCACAGACATTAAAAATTCTCTTGGTAAATTTGTTCAGTTGCAAGATTTTCATACAAAATTTTATATTGTAGCTGATATCGCCAGGAAGAGAGAGTATGAAGATAAATTAAATTTAAGCATGTTTAAATCTGTTCAGAGTAGAGTTAATTTTATTGATTATGAAAGTTTATCTAATTGGCATACAAAAAGTTTTGAAGTATATGAATTAGAAAATAATTTTAAATTATAAAAAAATGAAAGAAATTACAGTGCCACCAGTGATAGCAAAATTAATTTTAAGATTTAACACATCTGATAATTTGATAGTTATGTGCAGGGGGTATAATGAAGATGATAAAAATTTTACAGAATTAGTTTATGAAGATGATAAAGATTTAGATTTTTATGATAAAGAGGATTACCCAGAATTTCAATTATGGTGGAAATAAACAAGTATCAAATGGTTTAGGGTTTGAATTAAAATCAGTTTCTTATAAAAAATTGAAAAGCGGCAAAATAGTCCCAAAAGAGACAATGGCAATTACTATGATAAATCCAGCAGTGCTCGAAGAAACTTCATTTTTTAAAAGTCATTGCTGGGATAAATTAAAAATGATAGTTTTTTGCGCTGTTATGTGGCACAAAGAAGATAAATCAAAAGCAGAACTTTTAGGCATTAAATCTTTTGATATGTTGGACGATGAAAAATTAATTAAAGAAATTGAAAAAGATTACGAATTTATCAGGAGCAAATTAATATCTAAAGGCTTTAAAAGTCTAAAGGGTAAAGACGGAAAGTGGATACAAACAAGAACAAAAGGAACTGGCGGAATAAATCCAAAAACTGGCAAGAAAAGACCGCAAACAAGAGCTTTTTACGCAAGACCAAAATTAATAAAAGAAATTTTTGGCGAAAGTTTTTAAAATATAATCCAATAAAAAGCAATGTTGTTGAGTTGGCTGAATTTTTTGATGTTGATGTTGTGGATTTGTTAAAGGAGGGTAAAAAAGGTAAATAAAATTGTTTAAAAATTTTTATGGATGAGGAAATTAAAAGATTGGTAGATCTAACTACTATTATCAGAGTAGATAATAACAAAACTAGAAAAGTTGAATTTGGCGATGAATGTGCCGTAAGCCGTTTTTCCACAAATCAGAGTAATCAAATTAACTTAGAAGAATTGGAAAAATATTGGAATAAAAAATGGGAATCTTTCAATAATATATGGAACAGAGAAAGGCAAAATTACAGATTTTTTTATGATATTTTTCAATTATTTTATTATAGTTTTTATCAATTAAAACAAAATAAAGTTGCATCAATTCAGAATTGCCGTAATCCCAATAAAATGATTTTATATAACAATCTTGAGGGCGTTAATTTACATGGCGTTTATAATTATGGCAAGAAATGCATTGATTTGGTAAAAAAATTTAAAACAGAAAATACATTAAATACTAGTGAAAGAAAATTTATAAAAAAATTTTCAGAAACAAGAAATAAACTTTTGGAACACAATTTTAATCCAAATGGTTTCAAATTAAAAATTGATCCGAGTATATGGAGTTTAGCAGGAACAAACTCTTTTATGGATATCATAATACATGGAATAAAAGAACGAGAATATGATGTCCGCATTGATTACTATGAAGATTATTATAAGCTAGAAAATATTTTAGTAAAAATAATAAAGAAATTTTAATCATAAGAATTTTATCATGAACTACATCGGCTCAAAATTATCATTTCTTGAATTTTTGGAAAATTCAATCAATAACCTTGAATTACGAAATGTCTTTGCGAGAAGGCGATAGCCGACGAAGCAATCCCATTACTGAGCGGACAAATCTATGATTATAAACTTTTTTGCGTAATTAACGAGATTGCTTCGTCGCGCCTCTCTCGCTTCGCTCGTTCAACTCCTCGCAAAGACAGAGGGGATTTATTGCATTTTGTAGTCTAAAGTAATTAAGGAATTTAAAAAATAAAATGAAAGAGCTTTTGAAAACTTATTTTGGGTATGACAGTTTTAGGCCTTTGCAAGAGGAGATTATCAATAATGTTCTGGAAGGGAAAGACACTTTTGCGCTGATGCCGACAGGGGGCGGAAAATCGCTTTGCTACCAGCTGCCAGCATTAAAATTTAAAGGACTGACGCTTGTCGTATCGCCTCTTATCGCACTTATGAAAGATCAAGTGGACGCTCTAAAAACAAACGGAATTTCAGCCGAGTTTATTAATTCATCGCTCACGCCAGTGGAAATTTTGCAAATTCAGAAAAAGGCGGCTGGCGGAAAAATAAAAATTCTTTATGTAGCGCCAGAGCGGCTGGCGCTGGAAAGTTTTCAGAAATTTTTAAAATCGGTGAGCGTAAAATTAATCGCTATTGACGAAGCGCACTGCATCTCCGAATGGGGGCATGATTTTCGCCCAGACTACCGCGCGCTTAAACTTTTAAAAAAGCAATTTCCAAAAGTTCCGATTATCGCGCTTACGGCAACCGCTACCCCGAAAGTGCAAAAGGATATTGTAAATCAGCTGTCCTTAGATAATCCAAAAATATTTATATCCAGTTTCGACAGGAAAAATTTGACGATGCGCGTAGTTGAAAAACAGGGCGCTTTTGGAAAACTGCTTTCGTTAGTTAAAAAATACAAAAGCGAATCGTCAATCATTTATTGTTTTTCCAGAAAAGAGACCGAAGAGATAGCGGCAAAATTAAGAGAGGAGGGCTTTGCCGCTTTGCCATACCACGCAGGGCTTAACAGCAAGACGCGGAAACAGAATCAAGAGCTGTTTATTAAAGATGAAGCGCAAATTATAGTCGCCACGATCGCTTTTGGAATGGGAATTGACAAGCCGGATGTCCGCTTGATCGTCCATTACTCATTTCCAAAAACAATTGAAGGGTATTATCAAGAGATCGGTCGAGCCGGCCGTGACGGACTTCCAAGCGAATGCGTCCTTTTTTATTCTTACGGAGACGCGAGGAAGCACGAATATTTTATTAATCAAATACAGGATTCCGCGGAACAGGGAAAACGCAGGAAAAAATTGCATAAGATAATAGAGTATTGCGAGACATTGGAATGCAGAAGAAAATATATTTTAGAATATTTTGGAGAGGAATATTCTTTTGCAAAAAGCGGGAATAAAAACGGATGCGGGGCGTGCGACACATGCTTAACTTCACGGAAGCTGTTTGACGCGACAGAGATCGCGCAAAAAATTCTTTCATGCGTTATCCGCATTAGTTCTGTTGGCGGTTTATATAATAAGGAAAGAGGATTTGGGAAAAATTATATTGCCGATGTTTTGTTGGGAAAAAACGCGCAAAAAATTATCAATAATCAGCATAACATGCTTTCGGTTTTCGGAATTGTTAAAGATTTTTCAAAGGACGAGATTAAGCGCGTCATTAAATCGCTCGTTGCTTTTAATTTATTGCGAGTGAGCGCCAGTGAATACTCGACTCTTTCAATTACAAAAAAAGGGTTTAGATTTTTAAAACAGAAAGAATTATTAGAACTGCCAGATGCGCGCGCGGATTTTGCAAGCGAAGACAGAAGCGCCTTAAAGCAAAAAGAGCGATATGATATTAGTCTATTTGAAAAATTAAGAATATTAAGAAAACAGATTGCGGATAAAAACAGTGTTCCGCCATTTATGATTTTCAGTGACGCGGCATTGCAGGAAATGGCGCGCTATTTTCCATTGGACAGAGACAGTTTTTCAAAAATTGAAGGCGTTGGAAGCAAGAAGTTAAAAGATTTTTCAGAAGCGTTTTTGTCCGTTATTAATAAGCATGCAAAAGAGAATAATATTCAGCCGATTAAAATCCCGAACCGATGGCAGAAAAGCCGCGCCGCGAAAAAAAAATTCAACTCGGGGTCTTCCGAGAGATACGCAAAGACAAAAGAGATGCTTTTAAAAAAGCTGCCAATATCAGAGATTGCCGCTGAGCATAAATTTAAAGAAGGGACGATTATAGCGCATATTGAAAAACTGATTTTACTAGGCGAAGATATTGATATTTCTTATTTAAAGCCGCCATTTGAAAAATTTAAAAAAATAAAAGCGGCTTTTGAAAAATGCGGCGATAAAAAACTTAAGCCAGTTTTTAATCTTCTCAAAGAAGAATACCCCTACGACGAAATTCGCATAGCAAAGCTGTTTTTGAAATAGAATTTTGACAGCACGAAAGAAGCAGGTATAATAAAAATATCAAAAAAATTTTTTAACTTTCTACTTTTAACTTTCAACTAATCTATGTTTTGGGCTAATTTTTTGCATTTTTACCAGCCGCCGAACCAGTTGGCGGATATTTTAGAGCGGATAGTCAATGAAAGCTACCGCCCGATTATTTTAGGTATGCAGAAAAATTTGGACGCTCGGCTGAGCATTAATATTAACGCGGGACTTACAGAGCTTTTGCGCAAGAATAAATATAACGATGTCATTGATAATTTAAGAAAGCTGGCGGAGGACGGCAAGGTTGAATTTATTGAGAGCGCGAAATATCATGCTTTTTTGCCAATGCTGCCAGAAAGTTCAATTATCAGGCAGATTAAATTAAACAACGAAACAAACAGAAAATTTTTCGGCAAAGTGTATAATCCGCAAGGATTTTTTTCGCCAGAGATGGCTTATCATTTCAAGGTGGCAAAAATCGCGAACAGATTAGGATATAAATGGATGCTTGCAGACGGGTTATCTTTTAACGGAAAACAGAATCAGGCGGATTATTCCAAAATTTATACAATCAGCGGATTGAGCGGATTTAAAATTTTTTTTAAAGATCAGACAATTAGCAATTTAATAGTTAACGCTATTGTAAGATCTGGCAGATCGCTGTTAAACGAAATTAAAAAAGAGAACGGAAAAAACAGGTATTTGCTGACAGCTATGGATGGCGAGACATTCGGACATCACCGCCCGGGACTAGATAAGCTGCTTTTTGATATTTTCGCGTCACCTGTTTTTAAAAAAATTTTAATCTCGCAAATTACGGATTATTTTCCGACTGGAAAAGCGATTAAACCAATTCATTCCAGTTGGTCGTCTAACGAGGAGGATATAAAAAACAGCAATCCTTTCAAATTATGGAATCAAAAAAACAATCCGATACACAGGCTGCAATGGAAATTTACCTATTTTGTGATTAACGAAGTGGAAAAATTAAGCCATAATTCCGCTGACTATAAAAGGGCGAGAAAAAAATTGGATTTAGCGCTGCACTCTTGTCAGTTTTGGTGGGCGTCTAAATTTTGGTGGAGTTTGGAGATTATTGAGCAGGGGGCTTTTAATATGAGAGATACTATTTTTAGCATTAAATCCGCAAGTGAAAAAATCAGGCAGACAGCTGAAAATTATTACTGGCAGATTTTAGATATCGCGTTTGGCTGGCAGAGATCTGGGCATATACGCGAGTTCCATAAAGTTAAGGAAGAATGGCAAAAAAAGCCGTTTAAAGATAGGACTCATGCCGAATGGTATAATCAGATGATTTTAGAGTTTGACGCTGAAATGAGAA
Source organism: Candidatus Parcubacteria bacterium (assembly GCA_023135505.1). Lineage (GTDB taxonomy): Bacteria > Patescibacteriota > Patescibacteriia > JAACEG01 > JAACEG01 > JAGLTA01. Next base: position 10,716 of record JAGLTA010000119.1, read on the forward strand.
AGGCGGCAAAAAATCAAGAGTATGAAAAAGCGATTAAGTGGCGCGACGCTATCATTAAATTAAGGTCTGGCGCGGATGTCTACGATGTTTTGCATATTGTCAACGAACTGCACAGCGCCCGCAAAATTCCGTCTGCCAAGCCGTTTTTGCAGCAGAAAAAATTCACTAAATTCGCCAAAGAGCATTTTCTGCCTTTGGATTAAATCAAAGGCGCGGATTTTAACCAGCATTATTTTGAATATGAATTTTTTTAAAAAACATTGGATACTGTTTGTTTCTTTGTTCACATCATTTTTTTTAACAGTTTTTGGCCGAGGTTTTTATCAAAGAGAATTTTGGTTTGATGAAGCGTTTACTGGAATTTTAGTTAAATTAGGATGGGGCGAAATGTTTTATAATATCGCCGCAGATGTTCATCCGCCGCTTTATTATGTTTTGCTAAAAATCTGGGGAACGCTGTTCGGTTTTTCAGACATAGTTTTAAGGAGCTTTTCTGTTTTTTTAAGCATGCTTCTGATTGCTGTTTTTTATTTTTTTGCAAAAGAAAGTATCAAAGACAAAAAAATGCTGTTCCCGCTGCTATTTTTAGCGTCAATCAATCCGTTTTTGCGGCAATTCGCGCAAGAAGCTAGAATGTATATGCTTTTCGCGGTTTTTACGCTATTGTCCGCTTTTTTCTTTTGGCGATTAATAAAGAAAAAAGAATTTTTTAAAAACAGAGATTGGCTCTATTTTAGCATTTTTTCTTCACTATCTTTTTTAACCCATTATTTTTCTTTGTTTGTTTTTATTTCTTTTTTCGCCGCGCTATTTTTATTTTATTTTCAAAAACAAAAATTAAAATTAAAAGAAATATTTTGTTTTTACATGAAATTTTTTGCTATTCCAATTATAACTTTTATTTTATGGCTGCCATTTTTTGTAAAACAGATTAAGCCAAATCTTGGCTGGATTCCTCCTGTCGAGTTTGATATTTTGCCGCGAGCGTTTTTCACTTTTTTATTTGGAAGCGATCAGGGAGTTCTTGGCATTCCTAATATTGCTAATTTTAATTTCATTTTAAATTCCAATGAAATAGCCCTTTTAATTTTTTTCGTATTATTAATATTAGCAGTGTCTATCAATAAAAAAACAGATAAGTTTTTTCTGTTTAATTTTATGCTTGTTTTTATTCCAATTTTTTTAACTATCTTTGTTTCAAAAATATTGCATAGGCACATGTTCGTGACAAGATACTTTCTTTTTTGCGTTCCATTTTTAATAACAATACTATTGATATATTTTTCAAAATTTAAATCCAAAGTTTTTTATTCAATTATCATCATTTGGGTTTTATTGTCATTTAATACGGCAAAACATATTCCCGCAACTAATTATCGCGAGCTTGCAAAAAAAACAGAAAACATTGCTGCAACAGATCCATTTATGTATTTAGTTTCAAAATTTTATATCAATGACAATGTATTGCTTTTTAATTTTAATAATCCGAATAATGATTTTTCAGATTGGCCGTTATTCACACAAAGCGACATATTAAATAATTTTGAAAAAATACCTGAAAATAGCCTTATAATTTTTGAAAAAAAAATGGAAGACGAACGCATTTTAGAAAAAGAAAAATTTTACAATTTTTTCATATATGAAAAAATAAATTAATTGCGCAATAAGTTTAATGTAAATAAACAAGAATAATATTTATGAATGATTTTCATTTATATTATCCCAATCCCATTTTCTATCTTTATTGAATTTAATTTTTTTTAAAATTTCTTGTTCTATGTCAATATTAAAAACTCCGCATAAATGTATAATTCTTTGTATTGCGTCTCCCAATTCTTCCTTAAATCCATCTTTGCCATCAATATTTTTATGGCGAAAAGCCTCGTATGCTTCAGAAATTTCAGAATGAATTAAAGCTATTTTTTCAGGAACATTAATTTCATTCGGCTTTATGCCGAATTTTTTTTCTTTAGCTTGTTTCATTATAATATCACTTAGTTGTTTTATGGTTAAATTTTTCATATTCAAATTTATTTAATTATTTTAATAATTTTTTTCCAGATTAATTCGTTTATTTCTTCGCGGGGCATTATTTGTTTATTTTTTACGCATTCAATTAAAATAAAATCAGGAAAAGCGTTGGCGATTTTTAAATATATCTGCTCAGCATTTTTTAAATGTCCAATATCGTCCTCGTGAATATCGCGCTTTTTTTTATTTATATAATCGCGGTTTTCCTTTTTATCAACTAATCTTTGCGCAATATCAGCATCTACATGTAAAATGATATTTAGATCTGGACGCGGAATTTTAAATATATTATATTCAAGATCGTATAGCCAATCTAAATATTTTTTTTGTTCATTTTCGTCCGCAATTTTACTTCCTTGATGCGCCATATTGGCGGCTACATAGCGATTAGAAATCACGATTTTTTTTTGTTTGAGCCATTTTTTAATTTTGAAACTGGCGTCATATCTGTCAGCAGCATAAAAAATAGAGGCTGCATAGGGCCCAACCTCTTCGGGACCGCCATACTTGCCGTTTAAATATTCTTCAACTAACCCCGCTGATTTTGTTCCGTATTGTGGGAAGTCTGCTGTTTCAACTTGATGCCCTAATTGTTCAAGTCGGCTGATAATAAGGTTTGCCTGTGTTGCTTTTCCAGAACCGTCTATGCCGTCTATGACAATAAATTTTCCAGCCATATATTAATATTAATATTAAAATTTAAAAAATTATAACTTCTTCGCCCTCCTTTAATCCAGACACGATTTCGACCATATTATTATTTCCAATAATTCCAGTTTTTATTTCTATGTCTTGAATTTTTTTATTGATTAAAATTTTTATCGTTTTTTTATTTTTTTCATTATTAAAAATCGTGTTTTGCGGAACAGCTAAAACACTATTTTTTTGGGCGATTATAACAGTTAAACCGATCGGCATTCCGAATTGAATTATATTGCTGCTATATTTATCTAAAGCAGCTATGATTTTTTTATTATTTTGGTCAATGGCGATTATTTCGCCAGTGCTTTTTTCTTCAAATTTTAAATTATCAGCAAAATTAAAAATCGTTTTTTGTCCGATTTTTATTTTATTTATATCAGATTCTAAAATATCAGCTTCGGCAATAACTTGGGTGGAAATTGCGATTGCAAAAATTTGTGACGGAGAAATATCGTTGCCGACTTTAGCTTTGATATCTGTTATTACGCAGTTATTTGGAACTTTTAATTTTGTTTTGCTTAAATTTTCTTGCGCTAATAATAAAAGTTCTTTTGCTTTATTTAACAATTTTTTAATCTCAACTTTCTCATTAACTATCAAATTTTTTCGTTTTTCATTAAGCGTGAGTTCAGCAGTTTTAATTAAAAAATCATTATCTTCTTTAATCTTAATTAAGTTTTCTTGCGTTTCATCTAATTTTTTTTCTATCTCTTGATGATTAAGATTAATTTTATCATATTCGTTTTGAAATTTTATTTTTGCTATTAATAAATTTTTTTCATTTAACGCTAATGATTCTTTTTGGCTTTTTAACAAATCTATTTTTGTACTGTTTTCATTTTTTCTATCATCAATCATTGATTTAAAATCTGTTAATTCATCCTTTGTAAATATTTTTTTAGTATCTCCTTTCGGCCTTTTTATATTTGGCAGCAATTCATAGGTTTTAGTATTGTTTAGTAAGATTCTAGTTTTAAATAAAAGATTGTCTATAGCCGCCAAAAGCGTTTCTGTTGATTTTACGCTCGGCATAATATCAATTTCCTCTTCCTCTTTTTTTTCTTCTGGTTTTTCTGTACCCAATTCTTCATCTTTATTTAATAAATTAAAAGCGTCATTAACTTCAGTGTAATCGCTTTTAACTTGCTCATAAACTAATCTGGCGTTTTTAAATGTGCCACTTTTTAAAATTCCTAAATATTCTTCAAATTGATTGTTGGCTTCTTTATTGTCAATCCCTAAAATATTATCGGTTTCAATTAAAGTAGAGGAACTGATTGATAAAATTTCCCCTACAGTTTCTTTTATTAATTGTTTATTTTTTGTAATTGTCTCTTCACCATAGACGGCTGTTTCCTTTATATTCTGTTCAGCGCTTAAAAGTTCCTCTTGGTTATTATTTAAATCGCTCTGAATATTTTGAATTTTTAATTTTGCTATTTTTATGTTTCTTTTGTTTATCTCTTTTATATTATTTAACTGAATTTCGCCCAAAGCTATTTCCAAGTTTTTTAATTTATTATAAAGCTCTTCCGATTTTTTTCCTATTAACTGACTTGAAACTATCAAATCGTCTGCATCTTTTTTTAATAATTCTGCTTGTTCTAAATGTTTTTTTTCTTGTTCAGCTTCTAATTCAGCTAAAACATCGTCCATTTTAATTTTATCTCCAGTTTGGAAATTTATTTTTTTTATCTTGCCGCTCGCGTCAAAATAGAGATCGCTGATTAAGTTTGAAACAACAGATCCATTTACGGAAATTGAATTTACAATATCGCCTTTTTTAACCGCAAAAGTATTATAATTTTTTTTAAAGATAAAATCTTTGCCAAAAAAAATAACAGCAGACAAAACAATAATTATAGCGATAAATTTTAAAAATTTAGATAACATAAAAATTGTAATTCTGAGGCGATAGCCGAAGCCACATCTATCGGGTGGTCACCCGTTATGGTGAAATCTGCTTTACTTATAAATAAAATATTGTTGAAACAATTTAATAATAAACATAAATGATTTTAAAATAATATAGCGCATATTAAAACAGATCCTTCGTTTCGCTATCGCTTCGCTCAGGATGACATTGCTTTGCATTTTGTAATTAAAATAGCCCTGTTGAACCGAATTTTCCGTTGCCTCTGTCGCTGTCTTGAATTTTGTTATCGTTTAAAACTTCTTTGATTTCCGGGCGTTCTATTTTTTGAATTAATATCTGGGCAATTTTCTGCCAACTTTTTATCTTATAAGTTTTATTTGATAAATTGATCAGCAAAATGATAATTTCGCCGCGATAGCCTGCGTCAACAACTCCGGCTAAAGCATGAATTGATTTGTTTGCAATCCCGCCCTTATCCCAAATCAGCCCGGAATATCCTTTTGGTATTTCCATTATAATACCTGTTTTAATATTCACTTTTTCCCGCGGCTGAATTTCTGAATTTTCATTAGAATATAAATCCATTCCAGCGTCATCGCTATGCGCGAAAGACGGCAGTTTCGCGTCAGGCGATATTTTTTTTATTTTTAAAAGCATATTGTTATAACTAACTAAAGTTTAAAAAATTTTTTAAAATTCCGTATTTCTTAATTGTTGTCCAGTCTTCGCCTATTTTACCGACAAAATGCCCGCCCTCAATAGATGTATTTAATGGAAGTTTTAATTTTTTTGGATAATTCTTGTATGTGGTTAAAAAATATATATTCTGCGTTTTTATTGATTGTAAAATTTTTATCAATGTAAAAGATTAATATCCCTTCTTTATTTATAACACCTCTAACAATCTTTTCAAACTTATTTCTATAACCTAAATCGTTAATCCATTCTTTATGCGATTTCTCGTCGTGTTTTTTAGCAATAAATAATTTATTATCAATAATACAGAACATCCTTCTTGATTTATGATATTTTTTTTCACGGATGTTATTATTCATTGAATTAAAATTATTTCTTAATTATATCCTGCGCGCCGCGGCGGATATCCCAATCGTCTTTTTCCAAATCAGAATGCAAAGCTAAGGTTGGAAATTCTTTTTTAAGAGCAAAATGCATTTTATGCGCGATTTTTCGTAATGTTGGATGAACTAATCTTCCTGAACGCAATTCTGTAACATAAACAGTAGCTGGCAAACCATAAGTTGTTCGGCATTG
>JAGLTA010000012.1 GCA_023135505.1 Candidatus Parcubacteria bacterium
AAAATTTGACCGAAATATGGAAATTGCGGTAAAAACTAATTGCGCAATAAGTCTAAAAATTATGAAATTTTTACAGCGCGCGAATCTGCGCCGTTTAGACTTGTGGCTATTAACAATAATTCTTGTCTTAATCGGTTTTAGCTTAATCACTATCTACAGTTTGGATTTAAGCCAAAAAACTGATTTTTTTTATTTTAAAAAACAGCTGATTTTTTCAATTATAGGAATAATCTGTTTTTTTGTATTTGCGTTAATAGACTATAAAATTTTAAAAACTTACAGTTACGGCATCTATCTATTCGCTTTAACTTTATTGATATTAGTTCTTTTTTTCGGTCATACTATACATGGAACGCGCGGCTGGTTTATGTTCTACGGTCTTAGCGCGCAGCCAGTTGAATTTGCTAAAATCGCGATTATTATAGTATTGGCAAGATTTTTATCTATTCACGCGTATGAAATAAAAAAGGTTTCTTATATTTTTTTAAGCGCGATTTTAATATCCCCGTCTATTTTATTGATAATGCTGCAGCCTGATTTAGGATCAATGATAATTCTATTAATTTTATGGATAGGAATGCTGCTCATAAGCGGAATAAGAAAAAAACATTTCTTTTTATTATCCGTATCTTTTATTTTATGTTTTTGTATGGCATGGCTTTTCAGTTTTAAAGATTATCAAAAAGACAGGATTTTAACATTTTTAAATCCATCGCTAGATCCTTTAGCGTCGGGATATAATGTTATTCAATCAATTATTGCCGTAGGCTCTGGAAAACTATTTGGCCGCGGAATCTCTTCTGGGTCGCAAAGCCAACTGCAATTTTTGCCCGAAGCCCATACTGATTTTATATTCTCAAGCTTAGCTGAGGGGCTGGGACTAATCGGCGCGGGAATATTGCTTTTTTTATTCGCGATTTTATTTTATAAAATAATCAAGCAATTAAAGGATGTATCTAATGATTTCGGAATTTTTTTAGTTTCCGGAATTTTGATATATTTTATAAGCCAAACTTTTCTTAACATCGCGATGAACATCGGAATAGCGCCGGTAATGGGAATTCCTCTGCCGCTTGTAAGTTATGGCGGCAGCTCTTTAATAGCCAGTTTTATAATGCTAGGAATAACCGCCAATGTTTTAATGCAGCGATTAACCCTGAAATAAAATGCGCAGATCTAAAATAATTTTATCCGCGGCAATCTCTTTTATCTGCGGAATCGCGCTGGCTAACCTAATATCAATTCCGCTTTTTACAATTTATTGCTTTATAATTTTAAATATCGCTATAATCTCCCTATTTTGGCATAATCGCTTTTTTCGGATAACAGCTGTTCTTTTATGCTGTTTTTTATTTGGAATATTTCGCTTTGAATTTTGCGATAATGCAGTTGAAAAAATTATTAACAGCAATTTTCAAAAAAACAAAACTTCTTTTATCGGCATAGTCGCGGATGAACCGTCGCTTAAAAAAAATTATCAGAGCATGATAGTTGAAAGCGGCGAAATTCCCGGTAAAATATTGGTTAACGCCAGCCTGTATCCGCCGTATAATTACGGAGATAATTTAAAAATAGAATGTAAATTAAAATCAACTATTGAAGACGATGAGTGGAAAAAATATTTTATTAAAGAAAAAATTTATTATTCCTGCTATTATCCGCAAATTCAGATTATTTCAAAAAATAACAAAAGCAGATTTTACGCACAGTTGTTAAAATTTAAGCAAAAAAGCAAAATAATAATTGAAAAAAGCGTTCCGGGGCAAGAATCGCAAATTCTGTCAGCTATGCTTCTCGGCTATAAAAAAAACATCCCTCCTGAACTGCAAGATAGATTTTCTCAAGCTGGAATCAGCCATATTATCGCCATTTCAGGAATGCATATTGCTATTATTATTTTTATTTTAATGTCAGCGCTTGTTAATTTCGGGCTGTGGCGGAGGCAGGTATTTTACGCGACAATAATTTTAATCTGGATTTTTATTTTTTTAATCGGGCTGCCTCCGTCCGCCATAAGGGCCGGAATTATGGCAACAATAATAATGTGGGGAATAAATATCGGAAGAATCAGCGGCGCGACAAATATTTTAATTTTAGCCGCGGCATTGATGCTTCTTGTAAATCCGTTTCTCCTTTTTAATGATATAGGTTTTCAATTATCGTTTTTAGCTGTTTTTGGAATTATTTATCTATCGCCGATTTTTAATGCCTGGATGAAAAAATTCCGCAAATTTACCGAAATAAAAAAAATTCTAATTATCACGCTGTCAGCGCAAATAGCCACGCTTCCTTTGTCAATATATTATTTCGGCAAACTGCCGATTATGTCTCCGCTAATCAATTTAATCATCGTTCCGCTGCTGGCCTTAATCCTATTTTTAGGATTTGCCATAATTTTATTCGGATTTATATATCTGCCAGCCGCGCAAATCATAGGAATAATAGAATGGCTGATACTTAATTTTTTAATAAAAATTGCCTATTTTTTTACATCCCTTCCTTTTAGTTACTTGTCTATTGAAAAAATAAATTTCATCTGGATTTTAATTGCCTATATCGCAATAATAGCCATCTTTATTTTTGTTAACAGGAAACAAAAAATAGAAACAATTTTCAGCGATTTTTAGTTATTTTTAATTATGAATTTGCCAAGCAAAAAAAATCTGCGGATTATTCTAGCGATTGCCGCTTTATCAGGGCTGCTTTTTTTAAATTTTATCTCCGCTAATAAAAATAGCGATAAATTAAGAGTGTCGTTTTTTAATGTCGGACAGGGAGATTCCATTTTTATACAAACGGCTGATAAAAAAGATATTCTGATTGACGGCGGTCCGGATAAAACAGTGATAAAAAAACTTGGAAAAGCAATGCCATTTTGGGACAGAACAATAGATTTAATAATTATCACTCATCCGCATTCCGATCACATTAGCGGCTTGATTGAGGTGATTAAAAGATATAAAATTAAAGAAATTTTTTATACAGGGGTCTCTTATAATTCAGAAACTTATGCTGAATTATTGCGGCAAATTGAGCATAATAAAATTGAGCTGATTGAAATCAATAAACAGCAAGAATTAACATTAAGCGAAAATTTAAAACTGAAAATTTTATTCCCGAATGAAAATCTGCGCGAAAAAAATATTGAAAATCTTAATAACACATCTATGGTCGTAAAATTGATTTACAATGAAAACTCTTTTCTGTTCGCCGCTGACGCTGAATACGAAGTTGAACAAATTTTATTGGAAGATGAAATCGGTCTTAGCGCCGACATTTTAAAAGTCGGGCATCAAGGCGCGAGCGATTCCAGTTCTTTGGAATTCCTGCAAAAAGTCGCGCCGCAAATTGCGATTATTTCCGTAGGCGCAAATAATAAATTCGGGCATCCGTCCCTCCGCGTAATCAGAAGATTGGAAAAACTCGGCGCGAAAGTTTTCCGCTCCGACCAAAACGGAGATATTAAAATAATCGCCAACGGAGAAAATTATCAAATTTTTATAGAAAATCCGACGATTGAATTTTAATAAAATAAAAAAATGATTTAAAAATTTTTGACTAATTTCGCGGTCGCGAAATTAGTCAAAAATTTTATTCTTTATTAAATTTACGCATTTAATAAAAATTGCTGTTTTTTATAAATATTCTTGCTTATTTTTTAAAAAAATATAAAGTAAATAACAATAAATTATTGATATTTTTACAAAAAATATATTTCACATAACATACAAATTTTTGTTACTAACTTTCAATAATTATGTATAATAACGAGTTATCGGAAATAATTAAAATTTTTATCTTTATTTAAAAAAATTATTTGAGACTTTTTTATTTTTTATGCCTGACTTAACACTTTCATTTATAATCTCACAAATTGCGATGACTATCGCAATGGGCTTTGATTTTTTGAGCTTGCAGTACAAGAAGCGGGAATATACTTTTTTGTGTTTGATTGTTTCAGCAAGTTTTATAAGCGCCCATTATTTTTTGTTGGGCAAAGTCGCGGCAGGAGTCATTGTTTTTATTTCTGTTTTAAGATTTATTACTTGCTATTTTACTACAAACAAAAAATACTTGTTTATCTTTATCGCATTAAATACGATTTCATTATTTTTTACGTATAAAAATTCTACCGACTTAATCATCTATATTGGTTTAATAGTCTTTATAATTGGAAATTTTCAGGAAGACAACAAGCTTATGAGAAAATTAATGATGGGTGGCACTTCGATAATTGTTTTATATAATGCAATTATATTCTCACCGATGGGCGTTATAGCAGAAGGTTCATTTTTGATAAGTGGTTTTATTGGATATTACAGACATTATGTAAAAAATAATAAAAAAATAAAAAAGTCCCAAATAATTTAATAATAATGAGCATAAAAATTTTAATTACATCCGATAACACGGTGTATCTGGCTCCAGAAAAATTCCCTTATTAATTACAATAATGAGTAAATTTTTCTTCCGACCCAAATTTTGAAAATGATTATTAAGTTTAATAAGGAATTTCAAAAACTTCAGATACAACTCCTGTTAAATTGATAAATTGCTATTCTGTATTAAATTAAGGATTTAAAAATTTTTGACTAATTTCGCGGTCGCGTGTTTTCGCTAAAAATTTTTGAATAAATTTTCTTTTTAAAAATTTTCTATTAGCAGTTACGGCAATTTGAATAATCCTTTAGCGTTTTGCGTTGTTATTTCAGCGATTTTTTCAACGCTAACCCCGCGGATTTCAGCTATTTTTTGCGCAATATATTTAACATAGACTGGTTCGTTCCGCTCCCCGCGATGCGGAATCGGCGTTAAATAAGGACAGTCGGTTTCAACCATAAATTTATCATCTGGAATTTCTTTAATCCATTCATACCCTTTTAAAAATGTTACCAATCCCGTAAAAGAGATTAAAAAATCCAAATCAAAATATTTTCGCGCAGTTTCCAAGTCTTTATTAAAACAATGAATTACGCCACTCGCCCGGGGATAATCTGATTTTAATCTTCGCAAAATTTCTATCAAATCTTCATGCGCGTCTCGGCAATGGATTATCATCGGCAAATTCACATCTTGCGCCATTTTAAACTGCTGAATAAAAACTTCTCGCTGCTCTTTTTTGATTTCTCGTTCTCTTTCATCGCTCACCTCTTCCTTGTGGCGATTTTTCAGATGAAAATAGTCCAAACCGATCTCGCCGATAGCGGCAACTTTTTTATCTTGCGCCAATTTTTTATATTTATCATAATTAAATTTTTCCGCGCGGCTGTTAAATTTAATTTCATTTTCATCAATATGAAATTCCTGCAAATGTATCGGATGAAGACCGACTGCGGCATAAACGCCTTTTTCGTATTGATTAGCGATTTTTACAGCCCTTTCTGAAGTGGTAATCTGCGATCCGACAATAATCAACTGCGTATTATTTTCCAGCGCGCGCCGAATAACACTATCTCTATCATTGCTATAAGCGCTGAAATTCAAATGCGAATGGGTGTCTATAAGCATAAAATATTATTTAAAAATTACTCTTTTTTATCGCTAACTACGGTAATTACTCCAGTTATTATAACTAACATTAATAAAGCGTTTAAATTCAGATAAGACGCGATAAAACGATGGCGCGCTAATTCTATTAAACTAAAAAAAATAAAAGTTGTTAAAGATATGTAAAAAATATCGCTTATAATTATTATAATAAATTTTTTATACTCATCTTTTATTTTAACCATAAATTTAATTTTGCGTAAACGCATTATCTAGCTTATTGTTCAACTATTGACATCTTAACTTATTTTTTCTATTATTTAATTATATCACAATAATAAATGAATAAGTAAAATTTACAAGCCTGCGTTAGGCTTACTTTTAATTTTCGCGTCCATAGCTCAGCTGGTAGAGCAGCTGCCTTTTAAGCAGAAGGTCGCAGGTTCGAGCCCTGCTGGACGCACAATTTCGGATATCAGATATCGGGTATCAGATGTCGGATGTTGAATTTCGGATATCTGACATCTGATATCCGATGCGGTAGAGTCCCGCACAAATGTCTGGGCCTGGGTAGCTCAGTGGTAGAGCAAAGGACTGAAAATCCTTGTGTCGTGAGTTCAATTCTCACCCCAGGCACAAATATCAGAAGTCTGATTTCGGATGTCGGAGGTCGGATTATTTTTTTAATCCGATATCTGAAATCCGAAATCTGAAATCCGAACGGGGCGTGGCGCAGTTGGTAGCGCGCGTGGTTTGGGACCATGAGGCCGCTGGTTCAAGTCCAGTCGCCCCGACAAATTTTAAAAAAACAGAGAATAAATTGTTCCCTGTTTTTTTATTCCGCTTTCAACTTTATGGGCTTTACAGACTTTCGACTTTACGACTTTACAGACTTTCGACTATTTTCAGGTCTTAACAGCCGCACTTGTTTTCCTGCTTGCCACATTTCAGACTCCCTTATCTCTTTAAGTTCTTCTCCTAATTTTTTGCTGTAATTCGGATCGCTGTTCGCTTCAAGCGTAATTTTCGTTTCCGTTCCGTTTTTAACGCTTTCATAAAGTTCTTTAAAAACCGGCTCAACCGCTTTTCTGAATTTATGCCGCCAGTCAAGCGCGCCTCTTTGCGCTGTTGACGAGCAGTTGGAAAACATCCAATCCATTCCGTTCTCGCCGATTAAAGGATATAAGCTTTGTGTCGCCTCTTCAACAGTCTCATTAAACGCTTCAGACGGGCTATGCCCTTTGGATCGCAAAAGATTATATTGCGCTTCCATTATTCCAGCGATCGCGCCCATTAAAACGCCGCGCTCCCCTGTTAAATCGCTCAAAACCTCTTTTTTAAAAGTTGTCGGAAATAAAAATCCCGATCCGATAGCGATGCCGATAGCCTTAGCCCTGTTTTCAGCTCTGCCAGTAACATCCTGAAAAACGGCAAAACTGGAATTAATCCCGCGCCCTTCCAAGAAATTACGCCGAACAGACAGCCCTGATCCTTTTGGCGCGGCTAAAATAACATCAATATCTTTCGGCGGAATTACACCTGTTTGATCTTTATAGACAATTGAAAATCCGTGCGAAAAATAGAGCGCTTTGCCTTTGGTTAAATATTTTTTAATGTTTTCCCATTGCGCTTTTTGCCCAGCGTCGGACAGAAGATACATAATAATCGTCGCTTTTTCACAGGCGCTTTCAATGCTATAAAGCGTCTCTCCTTCAACCCATCCATCTTTAACCGCTCTATCCCAGCCGTCGTCCCCTTCCATTCTTTGTCCGATAATAATTTTAAATCCATTGTCGCGCATATTCATCGCTTGGCTCGGACCCTGAACACCGTAGCCGATTACGGCCATTGTCTCGTCTTTTAATGTTTCGCGCGCTTTTTCTAAAGAAAATTCCTCGCGCGTCACGACATTTTCTTCAACGCCGCCAAAATTTATTTTTGCCATAAACTTTTTTTAAAAATTATAAAATTCAATTATTCCAATAATTTTAGAATAAATATATATTAACATAAAAATTTAAAAATAAAAGGGGTTGCAAAAATATGTTAAATAAATATAATAGATTTATGAAGCAAAAAAATAAAATTATCATAAACAAACAAAAATCAAACAGTCGGCTTGACCTTTTTTTGGCGAAAAATTTTTCAGAATATTCCCGCTCTTTTTGGCAGTCAATAATTCAACAAGAAGGCGTTTTGCTTAATGATAAAAAAATCTTTCCACATTATAAATTAAAAATAGATGATGTTATTTTCATAAGCCAAAAAATATTAAAAAAAATAGCCGAGCAGAAAAAAATTGATCTGTCGCCGGATAAAAAAATAAAATTCAAAATTATTTTTGAAGATAAAGATTTTTTGATTATAAGCAAGCCGTCAGGGCTAACGGTTCATCCGTCCGAAAGCGTTCCGAAAAATACGCTTGTTAACGGCTTGCTGGCTTATCTGCCGAAATTAAAAAATGTCGGCGAAGATAAAGCGCGTCCGGGAATTGTCCACCGTTTAGACAAAGATGTTTCAGGCATTATGGCGATCGCCAAAAATCAAAAATCGTTCCAATTTTTAAAATTGCAGTTTAAAAACCGCGAAGTCAAAAAAGAATATTTAGCTTTAATTCACGGAATAATAAACAAAGACAGCGGGGAGATAAATTTAAAAATCGGAAGAAGCAAAAAAACTGGGCTGATGGCGGCTGGCAGAAATAAAAACTGCAAGGAAGCGAAAACTCTTTTTTGGACAATTAAAAAATTTCAAAAATTTTCTCTGCTGAAAATTCAAATACTGACCGGCAGGACGCATCAGATCCGCGTCCATCTGAAAGCAATCGGCCATCCTGTCGTCGGCGATAAAATTTATTGCTTAAAAAAATATAAAAATTCCCCTAAAATAAAAAGGATATTTTTGCATTCTTATAAATTAGGCTTTAAAAATTTAAAAAACGAGTGGGTGGAACTTGAAGCAGAAGCGCCCAATGAATTTAAAAAATTTTATGAATAAAAAAAACAGGCTTTTTATAATTTCATGTCCTTCTGGCGCTGGCGAAGACAGTGTTATCACTGGTCTTAAAAAATGTTTGGATATTGAAAAAATTATTACAACCACAACAAGAAAAATTCGTCCTAATGAAACGCAAGGCAAGGAATATTATTTTATTTCAAAAGATAAATTTAAAGAAGGCATTGCTAATAATGAATTTTTTGAATACGCTGAAGAAGATAACGCGCAATTTTATGGCGTTAAAAACAAAGGACTTGAAAGGATAAAAAATTGCGGCAAAATCAAAATTTGGAAAATTGATTATAAAGGAGTTATAACTGCTAAAAAACTTATGCCGCAAATCATAGCTATTTTAATTCTTCCGCCGTCGATTGAAATATTAGAGAAAAGATTATTAAAAAGAGGCGAAACAAAAGAATTTATAAAGAGAAGGATGGATTACGCGAAAGGATGGATGAGGCATAAAAATATTTTTGATTATCAAGTTATCAATCACGAAAACAGACTTGCGGAAACTGTGGAGGAAGTAAAAAAAATCATCTTGCAAAATATAAAATAAATTTTTTTGACAAAAAATAAAAATCGTGTAGGATTAAATAAAATTTACTAAATAAACCTATTATGTCAGAAACAAAAGAAGTAAAAAAGGTAAAAGAAAAAAAAGTTAAAAACAGCGATAAAAACGATAAAAAAGAGGAAAAAACTAAAAAGCCGGCTAAAAACAGCCAGCAAAAAAACATAATTTCGCCTTCTGAAATCAAATCTGGAATGATAGTTAAAATTTACCAAAAAATTAAAGAGGTTAATCCGAAAGGAGAAACCAAGGAGCGGCTACAATTTTTTGAAGGCACAGTTTTGGCGCGAAGAAATGGAAATGAGACAGGGGCGACTATTACCGTCCGCAAAATTTCCAACGGCGTCGGCGTGGAAAAAATATTTCCGCTATTTTCGCCGACTATCGCCAAAGTTGAACTGCTGCAAAAAATAAAAACTCGCCGCGCAAAACTTTATTTCATACGCAGAGGATACAAAAAGCGGCTGAAAAAAGAAAAAATCGCGTAATAAATTTAATTGTTGGTTCCATAGTCCCTTTAGGGCTGTGGAACTTAAATGCAAACCATTAATATTTTATAATTTTTTAATTACGGAAAATTTTTCCGCTATGTTGCAGTTCCTTAACAGGAGGCTGTGATGGCGGCAAAATTTTTATTTTTAAAATAATTTTATTTAATAATCAATAAACTATGATAAAAAATAAATGGACATCCGTCAAAATAGGGTGTATCGCATCATTTGTCTTTTTTGTTCTTATTTTTGTAATTGCTATATTTGATGATTCGAAAAC
Source organism: Candidatus Parcubacteria bacterium (assembly GCA_023135505.1). Classification (GTDB taxonomy): domain Bacteria; phylum Patescibacteriota; class Patescibacteriia; order JAACEG01; family JAACEG01; genus JAGLTA01. Next base: position 9,830 of record JAGLTA010000012.1, read on the forward strand.
TACAAATACTGATAATATACCCACGCGTAGTGCCTCACTAACATTATCGATTGGAGAAGAAGGAATTTTAAATAATAACAATGATTCTAATGACTGTGAAGGCAAGGTGTTAATGAGTATTACTGAAGATGACTTTAATGCAGTTACAAAATCATCTGTTGCTAACGACAAAGAAGGTATAGTAGAATTAATGCTGCAGGGTCGTGTATTTTTAGTAAGCAACTGCACAAAAATAAGAAAAATAGACAGTGCAGGATTATTAGGCAGTATATCTAAAATAAGAATTATAGAAACACAAGACCATGGATTACCCAGCACGGGATGGGTCGCCTATGAATTTGCTAGAAAAAAGCCATAATAAAATTATGAGTAAAATTATAGAAAAAGAAAATGGTGTATATATAAAACCAAGTTTTTATAAAAAATATTTCAAGATGAATCACGGTGAGAGGAAAGAATATTTTAAATTTACTTTTTCTCTTATTGCTAGTTTATCCGTAATCTCAATTCCACTAATAATAGCTTTTCAGAACTATTTAAAATATTTTTTAATCGGTGATTTGATTATTTTTATTTTGTCAGTTCCATTTTATTTTTTTCTTTATAAAAAGAAAAAAGGTGGAGTTGGGATATGGTGTGTATAATTTTATTTTATTCGCTTTTTGTTTATACAGTTTTCAATGTCCATTGATAATTTGTATAAAAATATATTTTAAGCAAAAAACAAATATCCATAAAACCAAAAACCACTCTCGTGTTTAAGGGTGGTTTATAATATTTTAAATCTTGCAATCAGGTTCCATAGTTCGGAGTTTATCCCGCACTTACTGCAGGAGGACTATGGAACCAACGATATATTTTTAGGGGGATATGGTGGAATTGGTAGACACGCAAGCTTGAGGGGCTTGTGAGAATTGCTCTCGTGGGAGTTCAAGTCTCCCTATCCCCACATTCAATTCTACCCGAACATCAGCCATTCTGGCTTGAACCATAGAAGCAGGGCGATAGATACCATAATAACGCCTCCGATTAATTTTGACAATCTGGAATATTTTGTAGTTATGCCGACCGCTTTCAGCGTAGTCATAGCGATAAAAAATATAACCAAATCGTCCAGCATAAAAATCAAAATATAGAGCAAGAGATATATATGGTATTGCGCGCCGCCGAGATTATTCAGAGTTAAAATTTCAATATAGAGCGGCGGCAATCCCGCCGAACAGACTAATTCAACAACATTTACAGCAAAAGCCAATAAAATAATTCCGATCAGCGACAGCGCGAATTTTCTGTTTTGGATAATATCCTGTATTTTTTCAAAAACTTTTCTTCGCTTTTCAGCGCCAGCAATTTTGCATCCGCTTGACTTATTCGTAAAATATTCTTTCAAATTATAGCTTCCGCCGGCAAAAGCGATATATCCTATAGCTATTCTCGCCCACAAAACAAATCCGAATAGCAGCAAGACATTCAGCCACGCGAACATTATCGCGTAATAGACAAAAG
>JAGLTA010000120.1 GCA_023135505.1 Candidatus Parcubacteria bacterium
ATAGTGAGAGAAAAATATTTAAAATTGACTTTTAAAAATAAGATGTTAACATAAAACATATATTAATAAAAGATATATGGGTATTTATAGTGAATATTTGGAAAAACAATTAAGTTTTCAAGAATTAACTGATGAGCGTAAAAAACAGCTTAAAATAATTTCTAAACTTAGAGGTGATAGGGATGTTTTAGTTTATGCCGCAGATTTAAATAAGAGAGTCGATGCTATTTCAATAAATTATGCTGATTTATTGCCTATTAGTGATCAGTTATCAAATTTGAAAGGAAATAAAATAGATATAATTATTGAAACTCCAGGAGGTTCTGGTGAAGTCGCGGAAGATATTGTAAGGTTGTTGCACGATAAATATGACGAGGTAGGGATTATAATTCCTGGTTGGGCAAAGAGTGCAGGTACAATTATTGCTATGTCTGGTGATGAAATTTTGATGGGATCACTTTCTGCCTTAGGTCCAATAGACGCTCAGTTAAATTGGCAAGGGAAACATTTTTCCGCTCACGCCCTTATAGAAGGATTAGAAAAAATTAAAAAGGAAATAGAAAAAACTGGAGTTTTAAACAAGGCATATATTCCTATTTTACAAGGCATATCTCCAGGTGAAATTAAAAATGCAGAAAATGCATTAAAATTTGCAGAGGATTTAGTCAAAAAATGGCTTGTTAAATATAAATTCAAAAATTGGGATATTCATTCAAGTAATCAAAAATCAGTAACTACCGAAGAAAAAGAAGCAAGAGCCAAGAAAATAGCTAAAGATTTATGTAACCACGGATACTGGAAAACACATGGGAGGTCAATTAAATTAAAAGATTTTGACAAAATGAGAATAAAGATAACAGATTATAGTAAGAATCAAAATTTGAATGAAGCTATAACAAGATACTATACTCTTTTACAGATGACTTTTGCAACTACAATTTATAAAGTATTTGAAACTCAAGGTTCTCAAATTTATCGTTTTATAGCTCAAAATATTCCACAACAAAATCCTAAAAATGTAACGAATGTTATTATAGATTTTGAATGTAGTAACTGCAAGAGACATTCAAAAATTCAAGCCAATTTAGACAAAAAGCAAATATTACAAAATGGTTGTATTGAATTTCCAAAGGATAATAAATATAAATGTCAGAATTGTCAAACGGAAAATGATTTATCAGAATTAAGGAGAGAGATTGAAGCTCAAACTAAAAAAATAATAATATAAAATATATGGGCAAAACTAACAATTTTAAAATAATTTATAAGGAACTTGAGAGGATAAATTTATTTCAAAAAGATATTCAGTCTTCTGGGGTGAATCAACAAGAAGCAAATATTGATGAAATAGACGAAATTGCTAAATTGAGACGCATAGTTTTAGAAGTTAATGAATCTGAACCACATACATATACTTCGTCATAATTTTTGCGAAAAAAAAATAAATTTTCAAAAATCGCTTTTCACGGCGATTTTTGTTATAATAAAATTATTTAACGAATAAAATCCAAAAATAGATATAAATGATTTGCAAAAAAATTTATAAATATAATTCCATTAATTAATAATCGTTTTATAAAAATATTAAACATTTTACTTGACAGGATTTTTTACATTTGTTATGATTTATGCATAAATAAATTTTAAGCAGAATCATGACTATTTTTTTAAAAAAATTTCGTCAAAAAAGTAATGTGAGCCAAGAATTTTTGGCGAAAAAAATTGGCGTGTCGCGTCCGACATACTCGCAGATTGAGAAAGGCGAACGAAAAATGCTCGTAGAAGAAGCGCAGAAATTAGCGTTGTTTTTTGGGTTGTCTTTAGAAGATTTTTTATCTGGCAAAGAAAATATATCTCCAAAAGTAGAGCTTGAAAAAAATGCAAAACGAACAAAAGAAAAAAAACGAAAACAGGAAATGCGAATTTCAGTTCCACAGGAAAAAGTTGAGAAATTCAGAGAAACGCTTTTGTATATTCTGGAAAAAATCGGCGCGCGTCCTAATATTGGCGAGGCAGTTGTGTGCAAATTGATGTATTTTATTGATTTTGATTATTATGAAAAGTTTGAGGAACAATTGATGGGCGCGAAATATATAAAAAATCATTTCGGACCGACTCCAGCCGCGTTTCCAGAAATTGTAAAACAGATGGAAAAAGACGGAGATTTAACGCCTGTTGTAAAAAAGTATTTTCAGCACGATCAAAAAAAATATCTTCCGCGCAGAAAAGCGGATTTGTCAAATTTTTCAGCTCGCGAAAAAGACCTTATTGATTGGGAGATTGAGCGATTTAAAGATTTTAACGCAACCAAGATAAAAGAATATTCTCATAAAGATGTCCCATGGATTGGCGCTGAAAATTTGCAGCCGATTGAATATGAAGCAGTTTTTTATCGCACTGATGAATTTTCCGTAAGGCAATATGACGATGATGAACTATGAGAAAACAAAAGAATTTGCGCGTGATCTTAAAAAACTGAAGAAATTCCCCTCTCTTACAGATGATTTGAGCGTTGCCAAGAAAAATGCGATTGAACTTTTTCATTTGAAAAATGTTGATAACAGAGGTATTTTTGAAATTCAAGGCGTAGGAAACATAGACGACCTAAAATTTTATAAAATTAAAAAGTTTGCTTGTAAAAGCCTGCAAGGTCGCGGCGTTAAAAGCGGTATTCGCGTTATTTACGCATATATTCCTAATGAGCAAAAAATAGTTTTTTTAGAAATATATTTTAAAGCCAAACAAAAAAATGAAAACAGGCAAAGAATTACGGATTTTATAAAGATGGAGTTGGATTGCCAAATTTAACAATCAGAAATATTTATCTATGAATAAAAAAATAT
>JAGLTA010000121.1 GCA_023135505.1 Candidatus Parcubacteria bacterium
AAACTTTTAATTGTTCTGTTAAATTAAAAAATAATCCCCGATTTCGCCCGACTGCATACGCCTGATCAACCGCATTTTCTAAATCAAAAATAAGAATTTCATTTATTAAACTTAAATCGCTTGCAGAAGTTATAACTGGATTGACCACAACTTCTTTGTTTTTATATTTAAAAAACAGCCCTTGCTGTAAAAATTGATCAGCTGCTTTTCTTAATTCAGACAAAGACTCTGTCTTTGTCTTTTTAGACATATCAATATTATTGATTATAACTCCTGAATAAATCCTATCTTGATAATAAAATTGATGCGCTGAAACCGCTCCGGCTAATAATGCGGCAAAAACAAAAAAACCGACAGCAAAAGAGATAAGCCATCGGTTTTTTAATATATTTTTAATATTGTTAATAATCTTATTCATCTTTATTCTCTATTTTTAATAATTGATTAAGCATTTCTTTGGCAATAATATCAATATCAGTTAAAGGAATTTCAATTTCCCCAGCTTCTCTGTTTCTTAAATTATTAGGAATATCATCTTTTGGTATATTTAGTGTGCCATATTTAGTTTTAATGTCAATAGAAGATCCGTCTGGGTTTTTCTGAAATCTGCCTTTAATAGTATATGGCAACTTATCTTTTTCTTCTCTCTTTTTTTCTATTTCTTCAAATGATTTAGTGTCTGTACTTTTAATTTCATTTGGGTTTTCAATTTTTGGAAATTCTAACATAAAATTTAAAAACGCCATTCTAAGTTTAGAGGCATTATAATATTCTTATATTTTTTAATCAAGCAGGAGTTTCTGCTTTTTTTTTGAATTTTGTATTATATCATCACAAAATAAAATGTCAATGGCTTGTAGTATATTTTTATATTACCACCTGCTTTAAAAAAATCAATATTTTGGTTTAATACCTAAATCGTCAAATTTATCCCATAAAGAATCTAACGCTTTTTCTCTATATCTATAAAAAACGCTTCCTGTCAACCTCCAAAAAGTCCATCCTGATCTTTCTAAAATTTCTTGCCTCTCAATATCTTCTTGCCATTTATCTATTTTATTATGATATTGATCTCCATCGCATTCAATTGCAAGTTTCGCATTCTCCCCCTGTACAACAAGGTCAATTTTATATCCCGCAACTTCATATTGCGGAATAACTTTATATCCCGCATTGATTATAATTTTAGCAACCTCAATTTCAAAATCGCTATCAGCTTTTTCTTTTACTATTTGTAATCCTGATTTTCTTTCTTCTATTTTGTGATTATAAAACCAATCTAAAATTCGTTTTCTTAAATCGTTAGGGTTTGATAATTTGTCTTTTGGTATTGAATGGAAAAGAATCATCTTATTTTTTGCTCGAGACATCGCAACATTAATTCGTTGTTTATTCATACTTTTATTACCATCACCGAGAGCCATTATGGTCTTATCAGGGTTATGCAAATCAGGAGCTCTAACCATAGATATAAGCATAATATCTCTTTCGTCACCTTGAAATACATATGGATCTCCACAAATAATTTTTCTTTTCTCAATTTCTTTTGATGAAATAGTTTCACTAATTAATTTTGTAATATATTTTTGCTGATCTTTTCCTAAGAGAGAAACAATGCCGAAAGTTATTGATTGCATTTCTCCGTCTTCATCTGTTTCTTTATATTTATCATCCTGAAGCATTTCTTTTAACTTTTTTATTATTGCTTCTGCTTCCGGTTTATTTATCTTTGCATTTGTTTCTTCAAAACCATTTTCCACAAAAACAGCTTCTAACACTGGATCTAATCTGTATTTTGGTAGTTGATCTCGTAAAATTTTTAATTCCCCTTTATAAGATAATGCATTGCTAAATCCAATTATTTCCTCAATAGATCGAAAATGTTCTGTTAAAGTAATAGTGTCTGTCATTTTTATTTTAGCGATATTAAATAGGCTGGATGTATTTGAAAAATGATGACTATTTGGGATTTTAGATATATAGCGCGTGATTAAGTCGGTTACCACATTTTCATTAGTAAACGAAGTTGGACTTACCTGTTTTTCATCACCAACAACAAGCAATTTTTTCCCAATATACGCAATGTTTAATCCGCGAGTGTCAACTTGGCTTGCTTCATCAAAAATAACAACATCAAACATACCCGCTTTAGGATCAGGAAATAATTGATGTATTGTGTTTACAGGCATAATCCAAACAGGAACCGCGCTACCGCCGATTTTTAATGAATTTTTAGCATTGTTCATATGCTTTGGACCATGTTTTCCCGTAAATTTTCCACCTTTCTCCATGCTTAAAGCAAAAGAAGTAAGCGCCTCTTTTTGTTTTTTTGTAACTCGTTTTTTTAAATGCATCCAAGCAGAAATTTCTACAAGATTTTTTACCAAACCCATTTCTTGTTTCTTTAATCTTTGTAATTTTCTGCTTATTTGAGATATAGGATCACCTGAATGTAATTTGTCTAGCCAGCTAATCAATCTTTGCCATTTCCAGTTTTTTTCTATATTGAGTTTTACATTGCCGTCTTTTTTTATAGCAAATTTAATTTCATCAATTGTTTTGGGAAGTTTTGCTTTTAGCACATCTTCAATTAATTTTATTTCTTCTGATTTATTTTGTTTATCAATAAGATCTGGTATTTGCTTATAAAAAACTTTTATTTTATCTAAATCTTCTGTTTCTAAATTTTGTAGATACGCAATAACATTTTTATGATTATGTTTATTTAATTTTAATTTTTGTATTGCGTTACTAAAAATTTCGTTTTGTAATTTAGAGTATTCTATAGATAACTTTTTTCGCTCATTTAATTCTTCTATTTCTTTTCTTGTAGAAATTATTTTTTCAATATTTTTTTCTCTGATATATGTGGCAAGCAAAAGAGTTGTTTTGTGTGCATTATCTTTTTCAAAATCTGTGGCTATTCCATCTATAAAATCTTTATATTCATCGGTCTTAAAATATGAAAGAAAATTATCAAAAACTGTTATAGATTTTTCTACAAAAGATAAATCAAAAATATCTACTTTATTGAATAGTTTGTAGTTTTTGATAATTGTTTTTAATTTGGAGTTATTTTTTTCAAAATAAATAATGCGATCTATACTACTCACAAGTCCCTCAAATTCTACTATATTAAATGGAATCGGAAATTCTTTTTTATTAGTCATAACTTGAAAAGCTTGTTTCCAGATATTTCTTAAGCTGTCTTCAATTTTTATTTTTAAGAAGTGCGCATTTACAATTTCAATATCGCCATTATTATAAATTTCTTTTCCATCAATTTTTATATTTTTTATGAATTTTTTTATGTTCAAGCTAAATAACAATCCAATGCCCTTTTTAACTTTACCGCCATTGTTTTTTGCCTGTTCTGCAATTTTAGAAATTATTTCCAATGCGGGTATATAATCTATTTTATATCCATTAGTTAAGTCTACTTTTTTACCAAGTAAAATACTGTCAGATTCGCTATATTTTTTCAGTAGTTTGTTAATTTTTGTTAATATGTTTTCCCATCTTTGCTTTTGATTGTTATTCTTTAATATTTCAAATAATTCTTTTTCGTACGGCTCATTAAAAGAAAGCAAAATTTTTTTAAGTTTTTTTAAAAAATTATGGATATCCAAAATACTACTTTGTCTTCTCGCGTCAAAGAGATTTGATTTTGGAATATTAAATTTTGTAAAAAATTCAATTTTTTTTAAGTATCTTTCAAATTCTAAAGACTTTCCTTTATGTACATTATACTCATTTATATTTTCTTCTATATTATCTATATTGTTTAAGTCTTTATTATTTGAGACATACAATTTAAATAATTGCAACTCTTCTTTATTCAGTTCTTTGTTTAATTCAAAAAAACGCTCTAAAATGTCCACTGGTGGCAATGTATCAATAACTGGAATTCTATCTAATTTTACAAAATCCCATATCTCACTATCAGCACTCTTTAGCGCTGATATGTAATTATTTATTTTAGTTTGAGAAATAATCAAATCGTTATCATAATGAATATTGTCTGAAATTTTAAACTCGTTGTTATTTTGAAATTCAGCAATAAATTTAGCAGAAGCAATAGGTGAAAATTTTTCTGTTTCTATTGTTATTTCCTCTCTGGAATCCAGAAGAGATTTTTTTTCAAATTCGTTATTTTTTTATGCGATTGTTTCTCTAATTTCTTGTAATTCTTTTTGTTTTCGCTCTCTTTTTTTATTCGTAAATTTTATGTTATCTGATAAAGTTGTATTTATTTTAGATATAGATAATTGTAAATCACTATTTCTGGAATTTGTCTCTACTTGTGATACCACCATACTCCTAATTTTTTTGGTATTTTATTTTTTAGTACAGAAAGGGCTTGCCCAGTTTGAGATGTAACTAAAACTGTTTTTCCGAGTGCGAGAAATCTTGATATTAAATTTGCAATTGTATGTGTTTTTCCTGTTCCCGGAGGACCTTGCACAACAGATCCATAATTTGATTCAATTTGATTGGCAATTCTTTTTTGCTCATCATTATACGTAAGTGGAAAATATAACTCACCATCTATCTCTCCATCGGATTGGGCATCCTTATTATTATCTGATTCAATTAATTCATCAGAGTCGTCCTTTTTATCATTATCACAAATTAAATCATCCAAAAACGGAGTTAAAGTACCATTATTTTTTATATCTTCCTGAATTTTTTTTGCATAGTCAGCCCAACTTTTTCCACTCTTTTTTAATAAAAATAAGTGATGGAAGTTAAATGCTGTTGGTTGCATTTTGGTAACGACTTCTTTTTCTCTATCATTATATTTTGATTCACCGTCTGGGGAGATGTAATGGACTAATTGCTGTAAATATTTATGAATCAAGCCATGATTCCAAATATCAAAATCGCCATTATTTATTTTTTTATTGATTCTTTCAGCCAATGAATCAATATCTACTAAATTTGTATTCTTGTCATCTAAAGTCTCTCTTACAAAGGAGACATCAAAAAAAGTTTTTAGGTTTGAATCTGATTTAATGGAAATAATATTTCTATCTGGATCAAATTCTATAATAATATGTTAGATTGTCCAGC
>JAGLTA010000122.1 GCA_023135505.1 Candidatus Parcubacteria bacterium
GCTGCTGGAGCCATCCTTTTCAAACTAGATGCTATGAGCGTTTATCAATGGGAGCAGTTCCTGCCGGTGATTACCCGATTTGGCTGGAATACAGCACAACTTTTATTTATACAGACGAAATGAATTCTCATTTAGACGGTCTTGGAAATCTGCGCAATGTTATTGGAGCAAGAATGGGATATAATTCAACTGACGCTCTAGGCACTGATTTATACATTGATGACTTTCAAATATTAGAATGTAATAACATGCCTTAATATGTTTGATAAAAACAGCGACAATAATAAATATCAAGAACATGGCGTAAATTATAAAAAATATTTGTTTATAGGAATTTTAATTATTTTAATTATTATTGCTTTAGCGCTTGCTGTTAAATATTATAACAGTCAGACAAATAGCCCTGCTAATTCAGGCAGTCAAGAAAAAGATTTAAGCCAAAAAGAAGTTATACAAGAGAGTAATCATGCTGATTTGAATAATAAAAACAATAAGGTTGATAAAAATTTAGAAAGAAACAGTAAATTAAATAATAATGAAACAGAATTGGGTGAGTACATGGGAGATGGACCAATGGTGGCGGATCAAGACATGGAAGGATTATATGATTTTGAAGAAGAGAAGATTGGCACGAATCCAAAAAATCGCGATACTGACAACGACGGGCTTGATGATTATTATGAAATAAGGATTTATAGAACAGACCCTTTGAGTTCGGATACCGACGGCGACGGCTATTCGGACGGCGAAGAAGTAAGATCTGGATACAACCCGAACGGGGAGGGGATGCTGAAAAATTATTAAAATAAATTTATTTTTTATTAAAAGACTTTGTGTTTTTTTAAATAAAGCATATTTTTAAAAACGCTGAGCAAAAAAGTTATGAGGGACAAAAATTTTTTCTTTCTCGTAATGGTTATTGCGCTATTCTGTTTTGCGTTTATCGCTATAATTATTACGCTTCCGGCTTCAATTTTAACGCCGGAAATTCCTCTGATTAAAAAGAGGATTGTTATCAAGAAGCCGATTATAAAAATCGCGCAGAAAGATGAATCGGTTGAAATCCAGAAATTCGCTTCCGAACAGGATTTTAAGGATTATTTAAGCAAGAGTGAATCCTCATTAGGCGGATTTGCTGGAATTCGAAGCAATAGAGTGATAATAGAAAGTTTCAGCGAACCTTTTATGGATTTTGAATTAGAGAACAGTAAAATGTTAAGCGAAGTGGGCATGGGCGGAGCGGTTCCGAGCCGCGTTTCAGAGACTAATGTTCAGGTGGTCGGAATTGACGAGCCGGATATTGTGAAAACCGACGGAAAGGAAATTTATTATTCAATGCCGAGTAGATATTTTGATTATCTCGGGACTACAAATTCTTATTTTATAAAAGACGGAAAGAAAATATCAGGCGCGCCAAGAAAATTGGGCGGTATAGCGCTTATTAAAGCTTATCCGCCGGCAAGTTTAGGATTAGATAGCGAGATTTTAGAGCAAGGTGATTTACTGTTGGACAATAAAAATAATTTAATAGTATTGGCTTCTGATAAAATTTACGGGTATAATGTTTTAAATCTAAAATTGCCTGTTAAAAATTGGACAATAAGTCTAGAGAATAATAATAGAATAATCACAAGCCGCCTTTACAACGATAAAATTTATCTGATCTCAAGCACTTATATCAGCCGCGGCAGCCCTTGCCCGATCAGACCGTTCGCAGTTGATGGCAAGCAGATTGAAATAAAATGTTCGGACGTTTATTACCCGAACGTTCCAGTTGATATTGATTCAACTTATAATATCAGCATTATAGATCCGTCAAGCGGAGAGATAGAAAATAATATCTCTTTTGTCGTCTCAAATTCCAACTCAATAATCTATATGTCTCCGCAGGCGATTTTCGTGTCTTATTATTATCAGGAAGATTTTATTAAGCTGATTTTTGATTTTTTGTTAACAGAAGGAAAAGACATTGTTTCATCTGATGTAATAGAGAGATTGGCGAAGCTGAAAGATTATGACATCAGCCAGCAGGCGAAAATGACGGAACTCGAAAGCATTTTTGAAAAATATTATAATTCTTTAGACAGCGATGAGCGGTTAAGGATGGAAAATGAGTTTGAAAATCGCGTTATTGATTATTTTAAAAAGCATAATCGCGAGTTAGAGAAGACTGGAATTTTTAAAATTGATATTAATAATCTAAAAATTTTAGCCAATGGAAGCGTTCCGGGAAAACTTTTAAACCAATTTTCTTTAGATGAATATAAAGGAAATTTAAGAGCGGCAACAACGATTGGCGGACGCGGGAATCTGTTTTTCAGCATCAGCGCGGAAAGCGTGAGCGATGTCTATGTTTTAGACAAGAATTTAAAAACAGTCGGTTCTGTTAAAGATTTAGGAAAAACAGAAAAAATATATTCTGTCCGTTTTTTAAACGACAAAGGATATGTGGTCACTTTCCGCCAGATAGATCCGTTTTATGTGATTGATTTATCAAACCCTAAAAATCCGCAAGTAAAAGGCGAACTGAAAATTCCCGGATATTCTTCGTATCTGCATCCGATCAGCGAAGACAGAATTTTGGGAATCGGGAAAGAAGGATCAAAAGTTAAAATATCGCTGTTTAATGTGTCTGACGCGTCAGATCCGATTGAAGAAGCAAAATATATTTTAGACGAATACTATTCGGAAATTTTAAACAATCACCACGCCTTTTTAATGGACAGCAAGCACCAGATTTTTTTCCTGCCTGGAAACAAAGGAAGTTATATTTTTTCCTATAAAAACGGCGAGATTAAACTGATAAAAGCCGTGAGCGGACTGCGTCCGAAAAGAGCGATATATTTGAGCGACTATCTTTATATAATCGGCGAGAGCAAGATTACCGTCCTAAACGAAAACGACTGGGAAAAGGTTAATGAGTTGGATTTAAGTTTATAAATTATAATCTCGTATGATTTTTAACTGTTGATCAGTATATTTTATTACTGACTCTAATTAGTATAAATATTTTTTTGATGATTAAGATTATAAAGAAAATAAAAATTAATAAAAGAGGATTCACCTTAATAGAACTTTTAATTATTATAAGTATTATTGGGGTTTTATCAGGCATGATTACCTATATTATAAGTTCGGCGAGAGCTAAAGCTAGAGATGCTGAAAGAGTATATACTTTACGCCAATTTCGAACAGCTTTGGAGTTATATTATGCAGACCATGGAACTTATTTAGACGCATACAATGGCAGCCCAGATGGTATGACTTGGTGGGCCCCTTATAAGTATTGGAAATATGAGGGAGGAAACTGTTCAACTGGCTTTGCGCAGGTGGCTTTTGATGGAAATGCAGTAGTAATTGAAAATAGCATATCTTTGGGTTTTATGAAAGAGTTAAGCGATCTTGGCTATATTAGCGTGGGCGAATGGCAGGATCCTCTCGCCGTCAGCCCATTATATAATTGCCGATATATAGTTCCGTATTCAGAATATAGCGCTGGAAGCATTCAACACTATATGCTCCACTGTAAGTTAGAAGTATCTTCTGATTGGGAAAGCAATGATGGCGGGTTGAAGGATGACTTATTTGAAATTCAAGGACCAGAATATTGGATTTGTGTTACTGATGAATAAATTTAATAGGTTTATGGAATTGAAATCAAAAAAAATATATTTTATCGGGATTGAGGGGGCTGGGACTTCGGCGCTGGCGCAGATGTATAAAAAGTTGGGTTGCGAAGTTAGCGGTTCTGACATTAACGATCATTTTTACGGAGAAGTTTTAAAAAAGGCAAAAATTAAGGTTTATAAAAATTTTAATAAAAAGAATTTACCAAAAGCAATCGATTTAGTTGTTTATGGAACATCATTTAAAGACGATAATATAGAGATAAAAGAGGCGAAAAAAAGAGGCTTAAAAATTTTGTCGTACCCGATGGCATTAGCTGATTTATTTAACCAAAAGTTCGGAATCGCTGTTTGTGGAACTCATGGCAAGACAACCGTTACGGCTATGTCCGGTCTGTTGCTGCAAAAAGCGAAATTCAGCCCGACAGTATTAGTCGGTTCGCTGATCAAAAATTTCAGAGGGAATGCGCTTATCGGAAAGTCAGAATATTTTGTTTTAGAAGCCGATGAATACCAGAATAAATTGCAATACTACAAGCCAAAAATTATTATTTTGAATAATATTGATTTTGACCACCCGGATTTTTTCCCGACCATAAAAGAGTATAAAAGCGCTTTTAGAAAATTTGTGGAAAAATTAGGCAAAGATTGCATTGTGATAGCAAATTTTGGCGATGAAAATGTGAAAGCGGCTGTAAATGGAATCAAAGCGAAAGTTATCGGTTTTGGAAAAGACAGCGGATATATAATTTATAAAGTAATAAGTAGTAATAGTGGAAAAAATAGATTTAGTGTTTTTATTGATAAAAAAAGATTGGGAGTATTTGAACTTAAAGTTTTAGGCGAACATAATATTTTAAATTCTCTGCCAGTTATCGCACTGTCTCAAATTTTTAAGATAGATTTAAAAATTGTTAAAAAAACTTTAACTGATTTTGCAGGCGCTCAAAGAAGGATGGAAAAAAATGGAAGGTTTAAAAATTTTGTTGTTTATGACGATTATGCGCATCACCCAGCGGAGATTAAGGTGACACTGAAAGCCGTAAAACAAAATTTTAAAGATAGAAAAATCTGGGTTGTTTTTCATCCGCATTCTTTTTCAAGAACCAAAGCGCTGCTTGGCGATTTTGCTAAAAGTTTTAACGGCGCGGACAGAGTGGTTGTTTTGGATATTTACGGCAGCGCGCGGGAAAACAGCGGAGCTGTCCATTCGCTGGATTTAGTTGAAAAGATAAATAAAAATTTTCCAAATCAAGCATTGCATATTCCAACAATTCAAAAAGCGGTAAATTTTTTAAAAACAAATTTATCAGGCAAAGGCGTTTTAATCACGATGGGAGCGGGAGATGTCTGGCGAGTAGCGGAAAAATTAACGAAAACTAAAAAATAAATAAATTTATGAAAAAAGTTTTTATTTTAATATTCTTTTTTTTAATTTTAACAGCGGTTTTTTTAACAGGATTTATTCTGTTAAATAATAAAAATGAAAAACAGCCGGAGATTTTAACAGATAATAATCAGGATCAAATTTGTCGGCTTAACGAAGACTGCGTTCCGAAAGAGGCTTTAATGGGAATTCGTTATTTTTGCCAAGAACGAAAATGCGCCAGCGAAGTTTTAGGAAATCCAGCCTCAATAAATTGCCAGGAAAAAGGCGGCGTTTTAGATATTCGCCGTGATTTTAGAAATCAGGAATACGGCGTCTGTGTTTTTCAAGATATGTCAGAATGCGAAGAATGGAAGTTTTTTAAAGGAGAGTGCGCGCAGGGCAATTTTTATTTAAGCGGCAATATTTGGAATGGTGAAATTATCAGTTTGCGCGGAGCTGAATTTGACGATTATTTTGAAATGCTAAACGGCGATAAAATTGGAATAGCAGGGATTAATGAAGAGATAAGTGAAATATTAGAGGTCTTGCGCGGCAAAGAAACGATTATTAAAGTTAAGGGGGAAATATTAAATACCGCTGGCGATGTTAGCGGAAAACGATTGATAGTTGATAAGATTATTGATATGGGCGATTTTAAATTTAAAGAGATAAGCGAAGAAGAGAGCGTAAAAATCGCTAAAGATGCGATAGCGGCAAGCAATGAATATTTAGATGATAAAGGAGTTGACTTATCGCTTGTAAAAACAGCAATACAGAGCGTGCCATACTCTTGGATTTTTTATTTTTCATATAGCTATTTGAGCGACTCGGAAAAAGAGGTTAAAGTCAGGGTTCAAGAAGGAGAAATAAAGCATATTGCCACCATTAAAAAAACGGAAGATGAGTTGTATAATTGCGATGAATTCGCTTTTACCAAAATTTGTTCCAAAGATTATAATCCCGTTTGCGCCAAGATTAAAAAAAATGTTTCTAAAATTAATCCAAAGCTTGTGATAGAAGAAGAATTCATAATTTGGAAAACTTTTACAAACGCTTGCGCCGCTTGCTTTTATTATTCTGAAACAGAAACAGTTATCGGCTATAAAACAGGAGAATGCGAGTGAGTCTATAAAGTCAAAAGTTAATAAAGTCGAAAGTCAAAAGTAGGGAACGAAAATATTCGTTCCTATAAATTTAAAATTAAAAGTCAAAAAGTTTAGAATATAATAAAAACAGCCTTTCGGCTGTTTTTATATTTAGTGGCAGAGGCGGGAATTGAACCCGCGGCCTAGGGGTTATGATTCCCTCGCTCTAACCGACTGAGCTACCCTGCCTTTATTATTTTGGACTCGCAAAATATGCCTATTAGTGCCGCAGGACGGATTTGAACCGTCACAGGGTTGCCCCCAAGGGATTTTAAGTCCCTCGTGTCTACCAATTCCACCACTGCGGCTAAATTCATAAATTTAAAATTTTCTATTCTTACCGACTATTATTTTTAGAATTTGCGGAGTTATTTCTATATCCAAAGGCGTTTTTACAATATTGTTATTATCGCAAATCGCCGACACTATCTTTTTGCTGTTTATTTTTATTTTTTTCCCGCGGATTAATGTCGCGGCGCAGGCATGTTTTTTTTTAAATATTTTTAATAAACTATCAGTTAAGCCAGAGTCTGTCGGCTTGATAATTATATCAAACATTTTATCTTGCGGATTAAAAAAATTTTCAACATCTTTTTTAAATTTAAAGCTGTTTTTTATATATTCCTTATCAGCTAAATTATAAATATAGATTTCCCCTTTTTTGGCTGTTAGTTTTACTTTATACTTATCTTCACAGATAACCTCAACATTTTTATCGGCATCCATTTTCAAATTCATAACATAATATCGGCTGTTTATTTTTAGCAGATCAATTTTTTTTACTCGTCTGCGGCTTAAAGTATCGCAAGCCAAATCCATCGGCGGAATCCCAAGAATTTCCGCGATTTTATTGTTTTCGCCTATAGGAATAATTCCGACCGTAATTTTTTCAGCTGCTGCTACATTTATTATTTTGTCTATTGTACTGTCGTTGCCTACGGCAATAATAGTTTTAGCCCCCCTTTTTATTTCTTCATTTAGCAATTTTTCCACATTCATCAGCATTGAAAGCCTTCCGATTTTTCCATCAATTCCTAAATCAACCAGCCTGTTTTCTATGCGATGAAGGGTTTTTTGATATTTGCTATCTGACAAAAAAGTATCATAAAGATAATAGTACATAAAATAAAATTTTGACTTTTTAATTTTTATTCTATAATATTTAAACAGAACCAATTAAATATTATTCAGGCTTATTTTCAATATTATCTTCCTTAATTTTTTCCAGATTCTGCTTTTGGCCCATTTTAATTTTTCCATTAATTATTGCCCCTGGAGCGGCAGAAAGAACATCAGTTTCAATATCGCCTTCTATTCTAGACTTTTCAGAAAGAGTTAAACTTTCAGAAGCGTTAATATTCCCTTTAATTTCTCCCGCAACAGATATTTTTTTAGCTTGTATATTAGCGGTTATTTTCGCGTTTTCTCCAACTATGAGGTCCTCTTCAATTTTAAACGTTCCTTCAAGCTGGCCGTCAATTTGCACGCTTCCTTTAGTTTGAAAGTTGCCTTTTACTTTTACGGATGGACCGATAATAGTTTCCACCCCTTTTTCATTAATTTGTTCTTGTTTAAACATAAGATTAAAATTATAAAATTAATTTTTATGGCTTAAAAAAATAAGAAAATTATTTTTGCTAAATCCCATTAATACAATTTTACTAAATATTAAAAAGTTGTCAATTTTATTTTTTCGCCTTTGTAGTTTAATGGATAGAACAGAGACCTCCTAAGTCTCAGATAGAGGTTCGATTCCTCTCAAGGGCACAAATTTATGTTAAATACGATTAAGTTAAAAAAAGAATTAAAAAAATTTGCTAATCCCGAATACGCAAAAATTTTGCAAAAGTTTTTTAAGACCGGAAAAGGAGAGTATGGCGAAGGCGATATTTTTTTAGGGATAAAGACGCCGATTAAAAGAAAAATAGTTAAAGATTATCAAGAATTGTCTTTGTGCGAGTTGCAAAAATTGATTAGCGATAAGATTCACGATTTCCGTTTTTCAGCCCTTTTGATTTTGATCGCGCAATTTAAAACAGGAGGCGAGAAAAAGAAAAAAGAAATTTTTAAACTGTATTTAAAATCAACAAAATATATCAATAATTGGGATTTAGTTGATATTTCCGCTCCGCATATCGTTGGAAATTTTTTACTGGACAAACCGAGAGATGTTTTATATAAATTAGCGAAATCTAAAAATTTATGGGAGAGGAGAATCGCGATAGTTTCAACATTTTTCTTTATTAGAAATAGCGATTTTATTGATACTTTAAAAATTTCTGAAATATTATTAAGCGACGATCATGACTTAATTTATAAAGCAACAGGATGGATGTTAAGAGAGGTTGGCAAAAAAGATTTATCGGCTGAAGAAAAGTTTTTGCAAAAACATTGCCAAAAAATGCCGCGAGTGGCTTTAAGATACGCTATTGAGAGATTTAATAAAAGAAAACGAAAAGTTTATTTAAAAAAAATTGAATTTTTTTAAAATTTTGTTATAATTTTAATATGATTTAAGAGGCGATCACAATGCGAGATAATAATTTTTGTTCCCCGATTTTTTGTTTTAGCCAATTTTATTTGTTTGCAGTATTTTAATTTAACCCTTATAATATTAAAGATGAAACAAGAAATTAATATTAAAAAAGTTGTTGATTATTGGAAAACAGAAGCAGAAAGAAATTATAAAATCGCTGAATTTTTATATGAAGGCAAAAAATATTCTGATTGTTTATTCTTTTGCCATTTGATGCTAGAAAAAATTCTAAAAGGATTAGTTGTTAAACAGACAAAAACTCATGCGCCTTATATTCATGAATTGGATACTTTGGCTATTAAAATAAATTTTGACTTATTTAGATAAAGAACGAATGCGCTAATTAGAAATCATCAATACTTTTAATATTAGGGCTCGCTATGATAATATTAAAAAATTATTTTATCAAAAATGCACAAAAGAATATACTAAAAAAATATTTTAATCGTAGATATTCCCCGCCAGCTTGCTGCGGGGACGAACTTTAATTTTTTATTGAAATTTAGGAAAACAAAAACTCCGCCGTCTGAGCGGAGTTGTCTCAATTGCTTGGACTGTCCCTATTTCCAACAAATTTGGATCACCTTCCTATACAGGAAGTATTTGGGCTATTGTTTTGATAATAGCAGGTTTATAATTCCTGTCAATGGCAAATTTTTATATCAATTTCTTCAATAAACTAATTTATAATTTTAAAACAAATTTTATGAAGACTAAAAAAATGTTTGCACTAAATCAAGGTCAAAAAAACACAAAAGTTTTGTCAAAATTCTTTCATTTCCTTTTCGCGTTTGCGGTTTTGGGAGGAGGATTGTTTTTCAGCGGGGAGGCGAGCGCGGCGGATTATTATGTTGATTCATTAATAGTAGATACATATGTTAATAATGCTACGCCTGATTTTACTACTTACAACCATACTACTTTTGAGACTACGGGAGGTGTTTCGTCTGTTTTTAAAACCATTGCCGACTTAAATTCTAAAATGGGATCATCTGGATTTTTGCCAGACGATCAGATTTTATTCCGTCGCGGACAAACATGGAGCGAATCCTTGAATATAGCCGATAGCGGAACAGATGGTAGTCCGATTACATTTGGCGCTTTTGGATCAGGAGATAATCCTGTTATTAACAGATTATATGCCAGAGATTATTTAGCTGGCGGAGATTGGACTATTTTTGAAGATTTGGATTTTTCTAATCCATCAGGACACGCTGTTGATTGGAAAAAATATGATAATGTAATTTTTAGAAGAATTAATGTTTATGGCAGTTCTGCTAATGGTGTAAATATTCTTGCTGAATCTGAAGACTATCCGAGCAACATAACAATTGAAAATTCTAACATTTATAATAATGCGGGATATGGAATCTGGGCTAATTTGGCGGGAACTTCAACTATTAGGCATGTTGTAGCTTATAATAACGGATCTAGTGGCAATCAAAATAATATATCAGCATCACCCTTTACTGCGGGAGCGCTGCTAACAATTGAAGATACTACTTCACATTCTGCATACGGAAATGGTTTTGGTTCTGCTCCAAACGATGCAAGCGCAACAGTAATTTTTAATCGATGTAAAGCATATGATAATAATCAAACTGGATTTGTAGTGCATGGAACAGTTCCTGCAACTATCAAAATTTATGATTGTTTAGCATATTCTAATGGAACTTATGGTATGTCTGTTGGTTCTCTTGTGACTAATCCCGTTAATTCAGAAATTTATAATTGCACGATTGAAAATAATGCCAATGTTGGACTATTTATGCAATCTATAGGAAGTCATATTGTAAAAAATAATATTATATACAATAACGGAGAAGGCGTTCCTGCTTCAGGTGTTCAGGTTAGTTGGTTGAAAGATGGAGCAACGCTAATCTCAGATAATAATATTATTACTGAGCAGAGCCAAGGGAGAACTATTTATACGGGCGAAATTGCGACTATGAAAACTTTGTTAGAGTGGCAGTCATATAGCGGTGGACAATACGATCAATATTCGGCAGGCAGTAACCCGCTTTTTATTAGTTCATCAGACTACGCCCTCCAATATCTCTCCCCCGCCATAGATTCTGGTACCTCCGTTTCCCTCACCACCGACTATGCCGGCAACCCAATC
>JAGLTA010000123.1 GCA_023135505.1 Candidatus Parcubacteria bacterium
TTTTTAAGACAACACCCATTCCCGTTGAAGCAGAGCAGTGGATAATCGTCGGAAGATCGCCGATAACATCTTTATATTTTTTGTAAATTCCTTTGTGGATGACAATCGCGTCAACCCCGCCTTCTTTTATTTTGGCGATAGTCTCTCCCATCTTAATTAATCCATCAATAGGACCGTCGCTAACCCCGTGATCCATCGGCAGAATAACTGTTCTGCCTTCCGGACTGACAATTTTTGATAATAGTTCTTGTTTGTCCATAAATTTTAATGATTATAAATTAAAAAAACCTCTTGGCGAGGCTTTTGTTTTTAGTTATTTTGTAAATTAACAATCGCCTCAAATAGTAAAATTAAAAAAATAATAAAATACGAAAAAAGAGAAAAATAAATTTTCCCAAATATTAAGGACGATTTTTTTGTCTGTTTTAATTGAATTCATTTTATATTTAAAAGTTTTTCGCTTTTGTGATATATTTTACTTCTTATTATATTTTTGTCAAATTTATTTATTTATACCAATATTATAGCATGTTATATTGATTTTTGCAAAAAACGATGTTAAACTGCATCTAAATTTAAAAATAATTTTTATTTTATGATCGGAGCAGATATTTTGTTAAAATCTTTGTTAAAAGAGGGTGTGGAGATAATTTTCGGCTATCCTGGCGGGGTAGCAATCCCTTTGTATGATAAACTTAAAGATTACCCGCAAATTAAGCATATTTTAACGCGGCACGAGCAAGGCGCTGCCTTGGCTGCTGACGGATATTTCAGAGTTACAGGAAAGACCGGGGTCTGTCTTGCTACATCAGGACCTGGCGCGACAAATTTAATTACCGGAATTGCGAACGCTTATATGGATTCTATTGGGATGGTTGCGATTACTTGCCAAGTCCCAAGCGCTCTTATTGGATCGGACGCTTTTCAAGAGGTTGATATTACAGGAATCACCAAGCCGATAACTAAACATAATTATTTTATTGATAATATTAACGATTTGTCGCGCATTGTAAATGAAGCGTTTTATTTGGCGTCAAGCGGACGGCCGCGTCCGGTTCATATTGATATACCGGTTGATATTTTAAAAACTGAAGTTAAGAAATTTAGTTATCCGTCAAAGGCAAGTTTGTCTAGTTATGGTACTTTGCAAAAAATTAGTTCGGAAGAGATAGATAAAGCTTGCGGTTTAATTAAAAAATCAGCTCGGCCGATTATAATTGCCGGACATGGGGTAATGCTCTCGCGAGCAGAAGCAGAATTGAAAAAGTTTATTGAAAAAGTTGATATTCCGGTCATAACTACTTTATTAGGCATCGGCGCGCTGTCTGAAAAACACCCGATGAGTTTTGGAATGCTTGGAATGCATGGAATGGCTTATGCTAATTATGCCGCTCACAATGCTGATTTAATTATTGGAATTGGAACGCGTTTTAGTGATCGCATTACCGGAAATATAAATGAATTTGCAAAAAATGCGAATGTTATCCACATAGATATTGATCCTTCTGAAATCGGGAAAAATATTTTAGCCAATGTTCCGCTATTAGGAGGATGTAAAGAAATTTTAAAAGAACTGAATAAAAAAATTGTTCAGTTGTCGCATCGCAATTGGGTTGAGCGAATTGAAGAATGGAAATTTCAGACAGGTTTGCAAAAAATTAAACAACAATCAAGGCCGTATAATAATAAATATTTGATGGCGCAGAATATTATACGCGAGATAGATTTACAAACCAAAGGCGAAGCTGTAATCGTGAGCGATGTGGGGCAGAATCAGATGTGGAGCGCGCAATATTTTAAGTATACCAAACCGAATCAGTTTTTAAGCGCTGGAGGGCTAGGTCCGATGGGATATAGTCTACCAGCCTCTATTGGCGCTAAATTCGGCAGCCCAAAATCAAATATTTGGGCAATAATGGGAGACGGCGGTTTTCAGATGAATATGCAGGAGTTAGGCGTAATTATGGAGCATAAATTGCCGATTAAAATTATAATTTTAAATAATGGATACTTAGGAATGGTAAGGCAGTGGCAAGAACTATTTTTTAATAAAAATTATGCCGCTACTAAATTGGCAAATCCAGATTTTATCCAAATTGCTAAAGCATATGGAATTGAAGCTTATCAAATAACCGAATTATGCGATGCTAAAAGTAAAATAAAAAAAGCTGTCAATTCAGATAAGCCGATTTTTCTTGATTTTATAATTGGAGCTGAAGATATTGTTCTGCCGATGGTTCCGGCAGGAAAGAGTTTGGGAGATGTTATAGTAGACCTGCCACGCAATTAAAAGAATTAAAATATGATGAATAATTTTTGGCAGGACACTAAAAAGCCGATTTTAGCGCTGGCGCCGATGGCTGGATTTACCGATAGCGCTTTTCGCCAGATTTGTAAAAGGTTTGGCGCAGATGTTTGTTATAGCGAGATGGCAAGCGCGTCGGCTTTATATTTTCAGCCATTAAAAACTTTGGAATTAATCCGTTTTAATAAAATTGAAAGCCCTTACATAGTTCAGTTGTTTGGAAAAAATCCGCTGCATTTTGCAAAAGCGGCTCGCATTATAACCAAAAAAGTTAAGCCAGACGGAATTGATATAAATTTTGGCTGTCCGGCAAAAAAAATTTATAAAGAAGGGTCTGGTGTTGCTTTAATGGATGACCCTGAATTGTCAAGGCAAATTATTAAAGCGGTTTGTAAAAATACAAATTTGCCTGTTTCAATAAAAATTCGCTCTAAAGGGAAAATAGTAACCGCAGAAAATTTTGTAAAAAAGATAGCTGGATTGCCTGTTGAGGCGATTATGGTTCATGGGCGAAGCTATGCGCAAGGTTTTTCCGGAAAAATAAATACAGATGAAATCAAAAATATTAAAAAGATTTTTTCAGGAATAATTTTAGCAAATGGCGGTATAAATTCACTGTCTGACGCTCAAGAAATACTAAAAAAGACAGGGGCGGACGGAATAGGGATTGCGCGCGGAGCGCTGGGCAGACCATGGATATTTAAAGAAATTAAAGATCAAAAAGATCAGGCAAAAAATATAGATTTAGCATTT
>JAGLTA010000124.1 GCA_023135505.1 Candidatus Parcubacteria bacterium
ATATTTCCTAACTCCAAATCGCTTAATCTGTCTTTTACTTCTTCGTTCGCTAATCTTTCGCTTGTAAATTCAACTTCAAGCATGCTCCCGCCTGTAAAATCAATTCCGAAATTCAGCCCCCAAAAAAGCATGCTTAAAATGCTGATTCCAGCCAAAATCCCTGAGATTGTAAAATATGTTTTTGAATGTTTAATTATATTCATAATTTTTTTATTCCTGTCTGCTAAACGCTTTTAGCAGTAATTTTGTTATTACAACCGCGCAGAACATGCTTATTAAAATTCCTATCCCCAGAGTTATCGCAAAGCCCTTTACCATACTTGTTGAAAACCAAATTAAAATCAGGCAGGTAAGCAGAGTTGAAATATTTCCGTCGCGGATAGACGGCCACGCGCGCTTTAATCCGTCTTCTATCAGCTGCAGCCCCCTTTTGCCGTTCCGTTTTTCCTCTTTCATTCTTTCAAAAATCAGAACATTAGCGTCAACCGCCATGCCGATTGATAAAACCAGCCCTGCTAACCCGGCTAAAGTTATTGTTATGCTTAAAAATTTAAATGCGGCAGCAATAATAACGCCGTAAATTATTAAACTAATGACAGCTGCAACGCCTTTAAACCTATACACAACCAGCATAAACAGAATAATCGCCAAAAGTCCGACAATGCCTGCTTTTAAGCTTTTTTCCAAGGACAGTTTTCCCAGCGACGCGCCGACTGTATTCTGGCTGATTAAAGTTATCGGCACTGGAAGCGCCCCTGCGTTCAGTCTCTGTGAAAGTTGTTTGGCTTCATTAATGTCAAAACTGCCTGTGATCACCGCTCTGCCGTCGCGAATCGGCTCATTCACGGTAGGGATGCTAATTGGCATTCCGTCTAAAAAAATAGCGACTTTTTTTCCGACATTTCTTTCTGTAATCTCGGCAAATAGTTTTTTCCCTTCGCTGTCAAAAGATAAACTCACGCTCGGTTCGTTTGTTGACGGATCAAATTCAACCATGCTTTTTTCCAGCTGTTTTCCAGATAATCCAGTGCTTATCCATTGTTCAACTGGCGGAACAAAATCAATTTCCGACTTTGTCCTGATTAAAATATGCGCTGATCTTACTTCTGTGCTGTCTGTTCCGTCTGGCTGAATTCCGCCGCGAGTCTCTTCTTTTTTAATAATATGGTAGCCGAAAATTGTTTTAACTGGCTCTTCTGTTGTCTCTCCATCCTGCAAATCTTCAAAAATCGCTTTTTCAAATTCAGGCACCATCATTCCGCGTTTTGCAAAACCGAGTTCTCCGCCGTTCTGTCCGCTTCCGGGATCTTCGGAAAATTCTTTTGCCAATTCAACAAAATTATCTCCATTATTAATTTTTTTAATTATATCTTGCGCTTTTTCCAATGCTAATTGATTAAATTCATCCATCTCTTTTCGCTCTTCTTCTGTTAACTCGCGAGGAGGTTCCATATTCTCTTCTTTGAATTCTAAAATTCCTGTTTTTCCTATCATAACAATGGCTTGGCTAGCATCTTTAACGCCAGCTAATTCCACAATTAACCGCCAATTTCCACCTGAACGATTTGTCTGCACAATTGGTTCGTCAAGACCAAAAACATTTACACGCCTTTCAATTCTATTGTGCACTCTTTCTAACGCATCTTCTTTTTCTTTATTTGAGCCAGCAATTTCCTCTACATGAGCTTTATAGACTAAATGCGTCCCGCCTTGCAGATCAAGCCCTAAATGAAACGGCTTGCTTGCAATTTCGCTGATATTCAAACTGAATTTAGAATTTATCTTTTTAATAATTCCGTTGCAGTAATCAGGCGACGCATATCCGCCGATCGCGGCTGCTAAAACAATAATACAAAAAACGGCCCAGCGATATTTGCTCTTTGGACTTTTTTCTTTGCGATATATTAAATTCGTAAAAAAATTTTTAAACATAATAGATAGTTAAAAGTCTGTAAAATTTATAAAGTTATAAAATCAAAAGTTTTTTAATTCTGTTTTTTATTTTAATCATCTTATTCTTATTCTTGCCTATAAACTTAACTTTGTCAAATCTTAATGATAATCTTCTATTTTTCTAATCGCTTCTTTTGCTGTATTTTTAACGATTTTTATCATTTTCCCGGCGTCAGGAAAATGATATTTTATTTATTCTACATTACTTTGAATTACGAAATAGGTTAAAACGACAATTTTGTCATTTCGAATGGAGCGGTAGCGGAGAGAGAAATCGCTTAAACAATACTATAAGTAAAAGTAATGTTTAAGGGATTTCTCGCCTATCGGCTCGAAATGACAAAAAAAGACATTTCGTAATTCAAAGTAATATAGAATAATAGTCTATTAAGAATAATTGAACGATCTTTGATAATTAAATAAAAAAAAGGGGGTGGAGTAAAGGAGAGCAGGAATAATAGGAGAACTGCTATTTGAACTAACAAGAGAAGATAAAGAAAAAGCGGAAGGAGGTAAAAAATGACAAAAATTAGAAAAAAACAAATTAACATTCCCAAAATAGGCGTATTTACAATTGTAATAACATGGATTATTTTATTGTCCGCAGGGATTGAAGTAAAAATAGCATTCCCAATAGGTGGTGCCTTGGGAATAATTGTTGTTATTTTTTTGGCTTGGAAATTTTGGCCGAAAGATGACGAATTAAGCGATGAAAAAGTTGAGA
>JAGLTA010000125.1 GCA_023135505.1 Candidatus Parcubacteria bacterium
TAAATTCGCTACATAGTCAATAAAGTATTTGGAATAATTATGAAATATCTTTTAAAAATAACTTTTAAGGACAAAATAATGTCTTTCTGTTTTTTTGCAAGTTTATTACTTAATCTTATTATTTGGATCTATTGCTTTTTAAACATATCGATGGGCGATGCTCTAATCTATCTGCATTATAATATCTATTTTGGCGTAGATTTTATCGGCGCATGGCATAAAATTTTTATAATTCCAATTTTTGGCTTAATAATTCTGCTAATAAACTATTATATATCCATACAAATTTATTTAAAAAATAAATTTGTAAGTTATATTTTAGCCGGATCCGCGCTGTTTGCCCAATTTATTTTATTATTTGCAAGCATTGCGATAGTTTGGATAAATAGTTAAATAAAAATATTATGAAGATAGCATTGGTTCACGACATGCTAACGCAATTCGGCGGCGCTGAAAAAGTTTTAAAAGCGCTTGCGGATTTATATCCGCAAGCGCCTATCTTCACTCTGATTTATGATAAAAAAAAATTCGGAAAGATATTTCCTCCAGACAAAATCACAAACTCTTTTTTACAAAACTTTCCATGCGCGAAAACAAAATTTGAACTGTACTTGCCGCTAATGCCGCTAGCTATAGAAAGTTTTGATTTAAGCGGATTTGATTTAGTTATCTCGTCTTCAAGTTCTTTTGCTAATGGAATTATCACAAAACCGGCGACAAAACATATTTGCTATTGCCACACTCCGACGCGCTACCTTTGGATTGACGCTAAAAATTATATTGACGGTCTGAAATATAACAAATTTATCAAGGCGATGCTCCCTCCGATTCTAAGTCGGCTAAAAACTTGGGACAAATCCGCGGCGGATAAAACAAATAATTTTATCGCCAATTCTGAAAATGTAAAAAAAAGAATTAAAAAATATTATGATCGCGGCAGCGAAGTAATTTATCCGCCGGTTGAAACTGAAAAATTTTTTGTGTCTCAAAGCAGAGACGATTATTTTTTAATTGGAGGACGGCTTGTCTCTTATAAAAAATTTGACTTGGCAATTAAAGCGTTTAACAGATTAAAAATTCCGCTTAAAATTTTCGGCGCAGGGCCTGATTCTCAAAAATTAAAAAAAATGTCCGATAAAAATATCCAATTTTTAGGATTTGTAAGCGAACGCGAAAAAGCAAAACTCTATTCAAATGCCCGCGCGTTTATCTGCCCGCACGAAGAAGATTTTGGAATAACGGTTATTGAAGCAATGGCGTCTGGAGCTCCGATAATCGCGTATAAAAAAGGCGGCGCGGTTGAATCAATATCCGAAGGAATGAGCGGTGAATTTTTTACAGAACAAAATTATGAGGCGATAGCGGACAAAATTTCAAATTTCAACAGTAATAATTACGATCCTCTGAAAATAAAAAAACTTGCTGAAAAATTCAGCGCAAACAAATTTAAAAAAAAAATTAAAGAATTTATTGAAAAAAAATATTAGTATGTATCGCGGCAGCCAAGGCATAATTTTAAAAAAACAGGATTTTCGCAAAAGCGATTCTTTTATTTCTGCTTATACCTGCGATTTTGGGAAAATAGAAGCTGTCGCGCGCGGAGTGAAAAAAAGCAAAAGCAAATTATCTGGGCATTTGGATTATTTTTCAATTATTGATTTGATGGTCGCGCGCGGAAAAAATTTTAATCATATAAGCGGCGCTGTTTCAATAAAAAAATTTTTAAACATTAGAAAAAATTTGCAAAAAATAAATCTGGTTTTTTATTGCTTGGAAATTACGGATTATTTTATCAAGACTGGTAAAAAAGACGAAAAAATTTTTCTTTTATTGAGCCGACTTTTAATGATTTCTGATAAAAATCCCCATATTGAACGGCTGAAATTCATAGCGCATTGCTATATATTAAAATTGCTGAATATTCTAGGATATAAGCCGGAACTGTATTTTTGCTTAAAATGCAGACAAAAAATCACTCCGAATAATAATTTTTTTAGCGCTCAAGCTGGAGGAATTTTTTGCGCGAAATGCAAAAAAAATCGCGAAAAAGATGTTTTTGAAATATCAAACAGCACGATTAAATTATTGCGGGTGATACTGCAAAAAGATTTATTAAATTTAGTCAAAACTAAATTAAGCAAGAATTTATTCACAGAAACGATAAAAGTCATTGACAAATTCATAAATTTCAGGTTAGATAAAAATATAAAAAGCAGAAGATTTCTAAAATTTTAAATAATTCCAAAGGAGGTGATAAAAATGGTAGAAGATTTTAGTTTATTCGAAAAAATACTAGGAATACTTTTAATTATATTCTCAGTACTTGTTGCCCTATATGCTCCTTCTCCTAATAAGTTGAATGACTAGGGCAACAAAAGAGTTTACTCAATTTATGAATACGAGTAAACTCTATTTTTTTGTTAAAATAAATTTATGCTGAAATATTTTATTAAAACTTACGGCTGCCAGATGAACGAAAGCGACTCGGAAAGGATGGCTGCCGTATTGGAAAATATCGGATATAAAAAATCAGACGATCTTAAAAAAGCCGATCTGATAATTTTTAATATGTGCGCTGTGCGGCAGACAGCAGTTGATCGCGTTCACGGACAATTAAAAAATATTGGAAAATTAAAAGTAAAAAACAAAAAACTGAAAGTTTTTTTGACTGGATGCATTTTAGATTGCGATAAAAAAAAGCTGTCTGAAAAAGTTGATCTGATTTTTGATATTAGAGATCTTGATAAAATTACGAATTACGAATTACTAAAAAATTCAAAATTCAAAAATTATAACTATCTAAAAATCACGCCGAAATATAAATGTGAAAAAACCGCGTTTGTTCCGATTATGACCGGATGCGATAATTTCTGCTCTTATTGCGCCGTTCCTTATACGCGCGGAAGAGAGTATTCGCGACCGGCAAAAGATATCTTAAAAGAAATTCACGGCTTGATTAAAAATGGATGCGAAAAAATTACTCTCTTGGGACAAAATGTTAATAGTTATAAAAGTGAAAAATCGGAAGTAGGAAGTCGTGAGTCGGAAATTTTAAATTTTTCGGATTTATTAAAATTGATCAATAATATAAAAGGTGAATTTAAGATTGATTTTTTAACAAGCCATCCAAAAGATGTTAGCAATGAACTTATTAAAACAATCGCTGAGTGTGAAAAAGTGTCAAAAAATTTACACCTGCCTTTTCAGTCCGGAAGCAGCGCAATGTTAAAAAAAATGAACAGAAAATATACGCGGCAAGATTATCTGAGTTTAGTTAAAAAAATAAAAAAGGCAACCCCTGAAATAAAATTTTCAACAGATATTATTGTCGGCTTTCCAGGAGAAACAAAAAAACAGTTTGAAAAAACTGTTAGCGTAGTAAAAAAAATAAATTTTGATCTAATTTATGTGAATAAATATTCCGCGCGCAAAGGGACTGCGGCTGAAAAACTTTACAAAGACGATATTAGTTTGAAAGAAAAAAAATCGCGCTGGAGAATAATTGATAATTTTAATAAAAAAAAGGATGTAGACCGTTAATAACAAAGTCTATTTTCCGCTTATAGACTTTAAATTATAACGGTCTACATTTGAAATAAAACTTATCACATAAAAAAAATATGTCAAGAAAATTTGCTGAAAATATTAAAAATAGAAAAAAAATTGTGTCGATTTTAGGCCCTACAGCCGCAGGAAAAACAAAATTAGCTGTAAAATTAGCTTATCAATTTAATGGTGAAATCGTGAGCGCTGACTCGCGGCAAGTATATAAAGGAATGGATGTCGGAACGGGAAAAGACTTGCAAAACTACCAAATAAGTCGAGAGTCGAAAAAATTAAAAACTATAAAAATTCCTTATCATTTAATTGATATTGTGAGTCCCAAGACGGAATTTAATTTGGCAAAATACCAAAAATTAGCGTATAAAGCGATTAATGATATTCTATCTAAAGGAAAGGTTCCATTTTTAGCCGGCGGAAGCGGACTTTATCTGCAAGCGGTTGTTGACGGCTATAATTTATCAGAAACAAAACCCGATAAAAAATTAAGGCGCGGATTGGAAAAACTGAGCGCGAACCAGCTTTTTGCGCGCTTGCAAAAAATAGATTCTGCTTTTACAGACAAGTTAAACAATAGCGATAAAAAAAACAGCCGGCGGCTGATTAGATGTATTGAATCCGTAAAACAAAAAAACGAACGATTTAAAAAGGACGGATTATCTAAGCCAAAATACAATTCTTTAATTATCGGCTTAACTTTGCCAAAAGACGAACTGAACAAAAAAATTGATCAGCGGATGAAAAAATGGTTTGAGCAAGAAAATATTCTCGGCGAAGTTGAAAATTTGCGCGGCAAAGGCGTGAGCTGGAAAAAATTAGATGAATTCGGTCTTGAATACCGCCGGGTAAGCAATTATCTGCGAGGCAAAATCGGATTGACGGAAATGAAACAGCTTTTATATCAAGATCTAAAAAAATTCGCCAAACGGCAAATGACTTGGTTTAAAAGATGGGAAAAACAAGGCGCGAAAATACATTGGATAAAAAACGAAAATGAAGCAAAAAAATTGATTAAAAAGTTTATTTAATAAAGCAGAACGTATTTCATATCGCCTAAATTTTTCACTCGTCCGCCTATTTCAAGCATAGAAAGCGTTGAACTGACAGCGGATAAATCCATTCCTGAATGTTTTGCCAATTGATCAATGTGAATCGGATCGCTGCTTAAAAATTTTAGCAGCATTTTTTCATTTTGCGACAGCGGCAAAACTTGCTGAACCCTTCCCTCGCGGATTTTAGCGTTTTCTAAATTCAACTCTGCTAAAATATCGCTGTAATCGGTTATCAGCTTAGCGCCGCCTTTTTTAATCAAATCATTGGTTCCTTCAGAATTTTTGCTGTAAATATTTCCGGGTAAAGCAAAAACTTTCCGCTTCTGATCTCTGGCGTATTCCGCCGTGATTAGCGCTCCGGACTTTAGCGGCGCTTCAATAATTAAAACGCCGATGCTCAGCCCTGAAATTATCCTATTCCGTCCGGGAAAATTATAATGAAACGGTTCGGTTCCGGGCGGATATTCCGAAATTACAGCTCCGCCAGACGATATTATTTTTTCTGCCAGCGCTCGGTTTGACTGCGGATAAAAATTTTGTTGATCAAGCCCTGATCCTAAAACCGCGACTGTGGTTCCGCCAGATTCTATCGCCGCATTATGCGATATAGTGTCGATTCCAAGCGCCAATCCGCTTATAATCCCCAGTCCGCTTTTAACTAAGTCGGAACTAATCTGATAAGCTGCCTGCCTTCCGTAAGGGCTTGTTTTGCGCGTGCCGACAACAGCGAGCAGCGGATTATCAACAGACTGTAAATCCCCCTTGTAATAGAGCAGGTAAGGCGGGTTTTTTATTTTTTTAAGCAGACGCGGATAATCATCGTCTATAATCGCGGATATTCTGATTTTTTCAGCGGCTAATTTTTCTAATTCTTGATCAATGTCTGTTTTTTCTTTATAGGCGATAAATTCCCTCGCAATTATTTCTTCAAGATCTGATTTTACTAATTCCGTTAAATCCGCGCCCCAAACAGATTCTGCTTTTTTGAAATGAGTAATCAGTTTCTTAAATCTTACAGAGGTTATTTTTTTAAAGGCCAAAATAGCCGACCAATACTTAGTATCTCTTGACATTTTTTAATAGTGTGTTATAGTATAATATTGTATTTAAAAATAGTTGGTTTATATTTTTCTATTTGCCAGCGGCGTATCTTAAAGTCTCTTCCCTCCTTGACTGATGGATTGCCTGAAAAGTTCTAGGGTTGCGGGATGTTTTCTGT
>JAGLTA010000126.1 GCA_023135505.1 Candidatus Parcubacteria bacterium
AAAAAATTATATAAAATCTTTAACTTTTTGGAAAATCGGCTGGGACAGATCGGAAAAATATCCGAATCCTTTTAATAAAACTGGCGTCAATTTTGAATCAGACAGCATCTCTGCTGGCAATACATTGATAGAATAATTATGAATAATATATAAAAATACGCTGACGATTAAAAGCCCTTCGGCAAGCCCTAAAATTCCGCCCAATATCCTATTGATCGTCTTTAAAAACGGAATAATTGAAATAAGATGAAAAAATTTATCTATAAAATAAAAAGCAAACCCTGTTAATTTTGAGATTAAAATTAAAATTGTAAAAAACGCTATAATTTTAATTGCTGTCTCTCCAACAGGAATAAAACCAATCCATCCCGTTAAAATCAGATAATATTTATTAGCGATCAAAACTCCTAAAACTAATCCTGCCAGCGAGCCGAACGACTGAATAAAACCAAAAAAAAATCCCCAAACTGTAAATATGGTTAAAACTGCTAATAATATAACATCAAAAATCGGCATTTGTTAATTTAACCTTTAAAATTAAAACAGCCAATTCAAAATCTTACTGCCTTTCTTCTTCTGTTTCTGCTCTTTCTTGCGCTGGCTCTTCTGTCGCTTCTTCTTTTCTTTTCTCTGCTGTTTCTTCGCTGACAGTTTCAGTCTGTGCTTCTTTTGGCTGACCCACCTCTTCCTGAATCTGTTCAGATTCAGTATTTGGCTGTTCTTCTTGTTTAAATAAATTTTTGAAAAAATCCAAAAATGCCATAAACTAATTGATTAAATAAATAAATAATTATTGTTTATAAAATAGCATAAAAATAGATTATTGCAATACTAAATCCGCGGAAACAGGACATCGCCTTTTTTAATTTTCGTATCTGGACTTAGTCCGCCCCATTCAATCGCTTTATTAAAATCTTTTTTCATCTCTTCGGCTGGATTTAATCCCAGCTGCGACCAGATCTTTTCCGCAGTGTCAGGCATAAACGGCAGAAGCATCCACGCAATAATCCGAATTCCTTCAAGGCAATTATACAAAACTCCTGCTGTTTTTTCTTTATCTTCTTTGATTAATTTAAAAGGTTTATATTGATTTATATATTTATCACATTTTCTTATTAATCTAAATACAGATTCTAACGATTGATCTATCTTTAACTCAAAAAAAGATTCTTTGTATATTAAATCTAATTCCTCTTTAAAAATATCTTCCATTGATCTATGAATAATTTGACCGATTCTATCTGTATTTAATGCAATTATATTATCTGGATCATATTGATCTAAAATAATATCTAATTTCAATCCTTCTGTATGTTCTTTGTTTATCTCATGCAGTTTCCCGTCAAAATAATTTTCTGCCATCGTTGTTGTTCTTGACACCAAATTCCCTACACCGTTCGCTAAATCCGCGTTATACTTTTCGTCAAATTTTTCAAAACTCACATCTCCGTCATGCCCGAACGGGGTCGCGCTCATCAATAGATAGCGCGCGCCGTCAACTCCGTATTTTTTAACCATATCGCTTGGCGCGATAATATTGCCGAGCGACTTGCTCATCTTCTTGCCGTCAACCAAGAAAAAACCGTGTATAAACAACTGCTTCGGCAAGGGCAAATCTAGCGCTAAAAGCATTGCCGGCCAAATCGTGCTATGTACGCGCAAAATATCTTTGCTCATTAAATGCAGATCCGTTGGCCAATATTCTTTAAATTGTAAACACGCGCCATGGCGCGCGCCTACCGCGCCCGACCAATTAACACCTGTAAGATAATTTAAAAACGCGTCAGCCCAAACATAAGCGGTGTGGCCTTTATCCCATGGCAAAGGTATTCCCCATTTTACATTTTTTCTTGAAAAAGCGATGTCTTTCAGCCCGCCTTTATAAAAATTTAAAATTTCATTTTTTCGCGATGCCGGCATAATTTTAAATTCATCGCTTTTGATTTTCTTTAAAATTTTTTCAGAATACTTTGACATCTTGAACATATAGCCTTCTTCGCTTGTCTTCTCGGGTTTTTTATTGTGGTCAGGGCATTTGCCGTTGACTAAATCTTTCTCGCTTTTATACTGTTCGCAGCCGCGGCAATAAAGCCCTTCGTATTTTCCTAAATAAATATCGCCTTTATCATACAGATGCTGCAAAGAGTTCTGAACCGCTTTTTTG
>JAGLTA010000127.1 GCA_023135505.1 Candidatus Parcubacteria bacterium
TTTTAATATTTTTTTTATTTTTATTCATTTAATAAAATTTTAACTAAATTTACCTTTATTATATTTTATTTTCCGCTACATTGCAAATAAAAAACCTGCTAAAATGCAAATTAGCAGGTTTTTTTTATTATAAAATTATTTCCTAGTATATCTGCTTATATTTCCAATAATTCCCACTGCTGCTAATGAAATCGCGAGCGATGACCCCCCATAACTCACGAAAGGCAGAGTAACCCCAGTGAGAGGCATAACGCCGACCATCGCGCCTATATTAACAATGCACTGAACCGCGAATAGACTGATTATTCCAGCAACAGTCAGATAAGCAAAAGTGTCGCGCGACTTTTTTGCTATCTGAAATCCGCGAATAAAAATAAATATCATTAAAGCTATAAACCCCGCGCTAATTATAAATCCTAATTCCTCGCTGATAATCGCAAAAATTGAGTCGCCGATTACTTCAGGCAGATACGCGAATTTTTGGAGCGACTGCCCGAACCCAACACCAAAAATTCCGCCTGAACCAATCGCTAAAAACGCTTGATTAATATGGTATCCAGAGCTTAATTTATTAATTTGCGGATTTAAAAAAACAGATAAGCGATTTTTTTGATAATCAGGCGCAAAATTTATAAAAATCAGAAATCCGATAATTCCTATTAAAAAAATAAGGAGCAGATGCGCTTTTTTCGCTCCAGCTAAAAAATATATAATCAATGATGATAGTATTATAATTATAGCAGTTCCCAGATCTGGCTGCAAAATAATCAGCCCGGCGGATAGTCCGAGCCAAAAGGCAAAAGGCAGAAATCCTGTCCAAAAATTTTTAATCTCCCTTTTTCCGCGCTTATCAAACCACAAAGCTAAAAAAAGAATAAAAGCGATTTTCATAAATTCCGACGGCTGAAATGAAAATAGGCCAGGAATTTTAAGCCAGCTTTTTGTTTCGCCGTCTGTGTTAAGCCCGGGAATAAATACTAAGACAAGCAATATAACAGCAAACAGCATCAGTAAAGGGGTTAGTTTTTTTAATGCCTTATAGTTTATTAATTTGAAAAACAGAAGAAATAGAAATAGCCCTGGAATTATTCCGCGCAACAACTGCTGTTTTATTATATTATAACTATCACCGCCGTAATTTTGGAAAGAGAAGACAGAACTTGCTGAAATAAGCATTACTAAGCCGAAAATCAGCAGGATTCCAACGGCTGAAAGAAAAATGTAATCAGGTTTGTGTGATCTCATATTTAAATAATTATTTTGAATTACGAAATAATTAAAATATTATTGTCACCCTAAAATATCAGCCAAAGGCTGACCAGCCTCTGGCTGGAATTTAGTATGATAATTGACAATTAAATTTCTTCTTCGCTTTTATTGTCAATTAAATTAAAAGCTGGGATTAAGCCTGAAAAAATCACTATTGCTATAATTATAAAAACAGATTTCATCGGCAAAAATATAAATAAAATTCCGGAAACAATAGACCCGATTATAAATCCAACAGCTCTTGAAGTCCTGAAAAATTCCACAATATCAACATCATACCCGTCAATTCTTTTGTAAAAATAAGAATCGCGCAATATTTCCAGCAGCGACGCGCCTACCCTTGTTAAAAAAAGAACAATCATCCAAATAATAATACCGGTTGAATTTATAAAAAATATGCTTAAAGTTGAAAAACCCATTATCGCGAGCGCTGCGATAATCATCTCTTTTTCGCCTATTTTTTTATCTGCCAAAAGCCCTGCTGGGTATTCAAGCAAGACAAAAGGAATCAGCATAAAAGTAAAAATTATTCCAATTTTTCCCCATTCCATACCGATACTTCTGAGATAAAGAGGGGAGTAAATAATCATTAAGCAGTAAAAAAAACTTAAAATAAAAGATATGTAATATATCCGCATTATATTTTTTCTTTTTAACATCTTGTTAAAGAGCGCGCGAATGGTTACGTTTGCCTTAAATCTGTGATTTACTTTCCTGAGCCCGAAAAACGCTAAAATAAACGCAAGCGAAGCGATAAAAAATTGAATTAAAAAAATTGTTTGAAAACTTCCGTTTTCTAAAATTTTAGCGGAAAGAAACGGACCTAAAATAAAGCCAATATTCATTATTGTTAAATTCAACCCTCTAATTCTGCCAGACATTTTATCTTCCGAGTAAGATTCTAAAATAACATCTCTCACTACAAAAGCGAGGTTGAAAAAAATAATATTTACAATTAAAATAACAGCGCCTGCCCAAAACACAGGCAGATAAGACAAAGAGAGCGCTGCAACAGCGAATATAACTATAAAAACAAGGAAGACGGCCGATTTGCTGAATTTTTTTATCAATTTGTGCAAGTTTAAAAGAATAACCAAAACAACCGCGAAAATTATAAGATAAAAAATGCTCACATT
>JAGLTA010000128.1 GCA_023135505.1 Candidatus Parcubacteria bacterium
CCGAACAAAAAAGTTATCCAGTTTATAAGCTTGATTTTTTTGCCGTCAAAATTTTCTTGGTGGCTATTTTTCATAGTTTTATTTTTTTTATTTCATTAATTTTTTGCCCTAAAAATTTTTCGCCTAATGTTTTGAAATTGTTTATGCTGTCTGTCGTGTAAAATTTACAAATAGGCGAGTTTGATTGATGAGTTTTTAACTTAGGATGTTTTTCTAAATATTTTTTAAAACTTTTAGCAACAATCTCTCCTGGATTATAAATAATGCATCTTTTGGGCATAATTCGCTTAATATTTTTAATTAAAATTGGATAATGCGTGCAAGCCAAAATCAAGGCGTCAATTTGCTCCATTTTTAATTCGCGTAGATATTTTTTGAAAATCATTTTTGTTTCCTTTTTTTTAATCCACCCTTCTTCAATAAGAGGAACAAGCAACGGCGCGCTTTTCTGAAAAATTTTTAATTTCGCATTTATTTTTAATAATTCTTTGCAATAAACATTTGACGCGATTGTCGCTTTTGTCCCGATAATCCCTATTTTTTTTATTTTATCATTTTTAGCCGATTTCTCAACCAATGGAATAATTACGCCGAGAACTTTTTTGTCAGGATATTTTTTAGGAAGATATTCTTGCTGTATTTTTCTCAATGCTTGCGAAGATGCTGTATTGCAAGCGAAAATAATAATTACGCATCCTTTAGAAAACAAAAAGTCAACCGCTTCTTTCGCGTAGCCATAAATTACATCTTGCGATCTGTTTCCATAAGGCGCACGCGCGCTGTCGCCAAGATAAATATAGTTGTATTGCGGCAGCTCTTTTAAAAAATGTTTTAAGATTGTAAGCCCGCCAAGACCTGAGTCAAAAACGCCGATCATTTTGTTATGAATTATGAATTAACGAGTGATGATAGTTAAATCCCCTGTCATTCCGAACTTGATTCGGAATCTGTCATTACTTATCGCTAAATTATAATCAGGATGTTAAATTCTGGGTTTATAATTTCGCTAGTCTTAATCATAATATAGCGAATAACAGAGACAGACCCTGAAATAAATTCAGGGTGACAGTATTTTATATTTCGTAATTCATAGAAAGTCTATGAAGCCTATGAATTTTTTACTTCCTTTTTAAATAGAATTCCTCGCTCTTTGTAATTTTTAAATATTCCGAAACTGGCGCAAGCGGGGGAGAGCAGAATCACATCATCTTTTTTAGAATAGTTTCGAGCTGTCTCAAAAGCGCTTTTCATATCATCAACTTGTATTATTTTGTTTTTTAAAAACCCTGCTTTTAAAATTTCAGTTTTTAATCTTTTGGTCGCCCTGCCTTTAAACAGAATAATAAATTTAACAATTTTCTTTATCTCTTTTGCCAGTTTTTTAAAATTAGAACCCTTGTCAGCGCCGCCAGCCAGTAAAATTATCGGCTGATCAAAAGATTTCAGAGCGGTTATTGCCGCTTCTGGCGTTGTGGCAAAACTGTCATTATAATATTTTATGCCTTCTGTTATTTTAACAAATTCCAATCTATGTTCAAGCCCTTTGAAATTCTCAACGGTTTTTTGAATAATATCTTTTTTGATTTTTATAATTTTAGCAACCTCAACCGCCGCCGCGATATTCTCTTTATTATGATTTCCAATAAGTTTAGATATTAAATTAGATTTGTCAAAATATATAATTTTACTTTTTACTTTTTGATTTTTAATTCTTAGTTCTTGTCTTTTGTTTAATATTATATAGTCTTCTTTATTTTGATATTTTAAGATATTTATCTTTATATCCCAATAATTTTTTAATGTTTTGTGGTAATTAGGATTTTCAGGATCAGATAATGCAAGATGGTCTTTTGAAAAATTTGTAATCACTGCAATTTTTGGGCTAATATGCAAATCTTCCAATTGAAAACTGGACAGTTCTAAAACCACCCAATCATTTTTTTTTATTTTTTGAAAAAAACTGAAAATAGGAATTCCGATATTTCCGCCGAAAAAAACCTTTTTGCCGCATGTTTTTAAAATTTCATAAATTAAACTTGCTGTCGTGCCTTTTCCTTTTGTTCCTGTGACGCCAATAATATTTTTCGTCGGGCATAATTCAAAAAACAGTTTTGTAGGGCTGGAAATTTCAACGCCAGATTTTTTAGCTTTTATAATTTCGGGCGAGAATAGTGGATAGCCGGGAACTCGAAAAATAGTATCAAAATCTGTTAAATTTTTATCATAATTCTTTCCAAGCCGCCATCGGATGTTTTTATATTTTTGTATAAACGCAAAATTTTGCGTTTTTATAATATTTTTCCGCGCGTCGCAAATCGTAATTTCACAGTCTATTTTTTTATCAATTAAAAATTTAACCAGCGCCTGATTTTCAATCCCAAAACCAAGCATACAGATTTTTTTGTTTTGCAATATATTTAGTTTTTTTTGCTGTTTTTGGCTTGACATAATATATTTTTGTGATAAACTATTTTAATGCTTAAATTGTTTAATTGGTAGGAGGTTTAATGTAAAAAAAATTACATCAAAAAAGGAGGGAAACAATATGACAACAACGACTGCAATTTTATTTTTAATAGGATATTTATTAGTCGTAATTAGCATTATTGCGATTAAGTTTTTAGCGCTTAATTGTAAAAATCAAGCGTTAATCAGTTTATTTTTAATATTTTTATGTATAGGTGTATATTTAATAACACCTATAGAGTTGGCTAGTGAATTAATAAAATATTAACACAACTACAGTATTATTGCAGGATGCTTTCGTTAGTATCCTGCTTTTTCTTTCTTTTGCATTTTTGCCAACTCCAAGCAATTTTTCAAGAGCATTGCTATCGTTAGAGGTCCAATGCCTCCGGGAACTGGCGTTATAAAGGAAACTTTATTTTTTATATTTTCAAAATCAGTGTCGCCGACAATTTTATTTCCGATTTTATTGATGCCGATGTCAATCACGACAACGGCTTTTTTTATCATATTTGCTTTAAGAAATTTTGGTTTTCCGATAGCAATAATAATAATATCAGCTATTAAAGTCTTTTTAATCAAATTTTTATTTTCTGGCTTAATTAAAAACAAATTGTCCTTTTTAGCTTTATTGCGCCTTAAAACCGCGCGCAAAGAATTAGAAAAAATCGAACTATTCGCGATTATAGCGATTTTTTTATTGCTTAAATTTTGATCGGTTTTTTTTAAAAGTTCAATAATAGACAAAATAAGCGGTGAAACAACAAGCGGTTTTTTTTGCGTTAAAGCGCGCAGATTTTTTTTATGAAAACCGTCAACATCTTTATTCGGATCTATCGCCTGGATAATTTTTTCCGTGTTGAATTTTTTAGCAAGAGGGAGTTGGACGATTATTCCGCTTATTTTTTCATCTTTATTTAATGAATTTATGATTTTTAAAATTTTACTTTGGGCTACATTTTCTGAAAATTTATATTTGTAAAATTTTATCCCTATTTTTTCCGCTTGCTCTTTTTTTAATTTAACATAAAGCTTGGAAGACGGATTGTTCCCAATTAAAATAACCGCCAAACCGAGCGCTGTTTTTGATTTTTTAATCCCAGCTTCTGTTTCGCGGTTGATTTTTCGCGCTAATTTTATGCCATCTAAAATTTTCATTTATTTATAAATCTTGATAAATCGGGTGTTTTTCCGTTAAAGATTTGATCATTTGTTTGGTTTTTTGTTTTAAATTTTCATTATTTATATCTTTTAAAATATCAGCAATCATTTTTCCGACTATTTTCATCTCCTCCTCTTTAAATCCGCGAGTCGTGAGAGCGGGGGTTCCTAAGCGAATACCTGACGGATTAAACGCTGAATTCGGGT
>JAGLTA010000129.1 GCA_023135505.1 Candidatus Parcubacteria bacterium
GTGAAGATAAATTAATTATTAAAAATAAAAAACATGACAAAAATAATCACCATTGATGAAAGCACGAGAATAAAAATCATTGCTGAAAATTTTATGCTTCAACATAAAATCAAAACTAGAAATAAACGAATAGCGTGGCATGCAGATGGCTTTTTTCCCGACCTGATATCTTTATCGAAAGAGTACATGAACAATGCACCATATCGCAACATTCAAGGCACAGAGGATTTTGAGAAGCTAACTGAAGTCATAAAAACGGCTGAAGCCAATTTGCGCAAAGCGATTGAAAAAATTAATCAATAATTTTAATCGTTTTGTTTTTTATATATTATTAATTATTAATTTACAACCATGGAAAAGATTAATTATAAAAAAAGGATGGAAAAAATAGGAAAAAGAACGGCGAAAAACAAAACAGGGAATGCAGAAAAGAACAACTTTAAATGCCGAACAATAAACGAAAAGCTCTGTCCTTTTATGAGCGATGGTTATTGCGAAGTTGCTTGTTCTCCACGATGCAAATTCTATCGAGCTGATAAAAAAAATTATGAATGCTATTTTATGGTGCTTCAATCTATTTCATGGTTTCTGAAAAAGAAAAATGAAGAGCAAAAAGAAAATTAAAAAGAAAAAGAAGCAAAAAGAAAATATTAATTAATTATATATATATTTATATATATATTTATTAAACTTTAATTAATTAATTTAATAAAAATATCAAACTGAATTTCAAGGTTGAAAGAAAATCTGAAAAATTCAAGAATTGATGAAATCAGAATCGGAAATGGAAATAAACGAATAGCTCGACATACAGACAGCTTCTTTTTCTACTTGGTATCTTTATTCAAATTGAGCTTCGGCGATACGCTATGTCGAGCTATTCAAGCGAGAGAGGATTTGAGCGGACTAATAAAAGTCGCATTATGCAAATTGGAAAGATTGCGACGTTGTCTGCATAAAAACTAAAAATGATTTTGTTCGGCGGACGCAGTCCGCTTCGGAGCTTTTGCCATTATTTAAAAAAGATGAGCGATAGCGAAAACCAAGTTGGGTGGCAAAACGAGTGGGTGGGCAAGGGGGCGCGGGGGCGTTGGCTGGTCTGCCAGCCCCCGCTTGCCAAGTGAAAAATGGGCAACACGGAAAGCCCGATGGGGGCGAGAGTGTTGACCATTTTTCACATTTGGCATTAATGAGGGGCGAAGAGAGTGGAGATTGCGTGTGTCGCACAACATTGCATTTTGCGATGGCAAAAATTCAGAACTTTAGATATTTTTTCCGTCGCAACAATGTCTTTGTTGTGCGGTGAAAGAAAACAATTGTCCCGCAGGGCTTTAAAAAAACTTCTGTAACGAAACACTAAGCAATCGGAACGAACGGAGCGCCGTTCTAAATGATTGCCGAACCTCTGATGTTGAAGTTTCCTAGAATCAAAAAGAGGCAAATCCGATTTAAAGGGAGGAAAGCAAAACACAAGGGAGCTTCAAAAAACATTTGCATTTATTGATTTTGAGGCGATTGGGTTTTGCTTTCCGACCCGTAGAAGTTTTGAGACCTCGCCTAATTTAAACATAGACATATACGACCCACGCGGGATATATTTTCAACTTTGAAGCACCTTTAAAATATGCTATAATATAGATGAACACAGATTATATTTCGAAACCAATTCGAAGCGATTTTTTTATCGTTTCGCGTAATGGGCGACTTTCGCTTCAGGTTTCGAAAGAATCTGTGTTCAGGCGAAGTCGTCCTTTTGTTTGTCTAAAGCATATAAAAATGAACTACCATGATTATATTATAGAAGTGCCAATCGAACCTTTTTGGATTGTTATATATTTTTTATTCCTTCTTTTTATAATGTTGTTAGGACATGAAGATGATAAATAAAAAGAGATATACTCAGAAATATTTAAAAATAATTCAACTTTTTTTAGCCAGTTTTTTAAACCCCCTAACCCCCTTATCAGGGGGAACTTATAAATAATTAACAAAAATTATGCGCTATATTATCTATGTACGAAAATCAACGGAGAGAGAAGATCGGCAAGTGCTTTCAATCCAATCTCAAATTATTGAGATGAAAGAAATTGCTGAAAGGGAAAATCTTAATGTAATTGAGATCCTCCAAGAATCAAAGTCCGCCAAAGATCCAGGGCGGCCGATTTTTAATTCAATGGTTGAAAAGTTTAAGAAGGGCGAGGCGGACGGAATACTTTGCTGGAAGATAGATCGTCTGGCGAGAAATCCTGTTGATGAGGGAATTATAAAATGGTATTTGCAAAAAAATATTATTAAGCAAATCAAAACATTTGACCGCGATTACGATCCTGAAGATAATGTCGTCATCGCCAGTATTGAGTTTAGTATGGCTAACCAATACATTAGAGATTTAAGCAAAAATGTGAAGCGTGGCATTGCACAAAAAATCAGACGCGGAGAATATCCCGCTTCCCCTCCTATCGGATATTTGATTGATGATAAAACAAAAAGACTGCTGATTGATAAAAAGAAATGGCAATACATAAAAAACGCTTTCAAATTATACGCAACGGGGCTATATTCGATTAAACAGCTTGAAGGTAAATTATATAAAGATGGCTTCCGCTCCCCTACTGGCAATCTGTTTTATGCTGGTTCAATTCATAGAATGCTGAAAAATCCAATTTATTATGGTTGGTTTGCGTGGAAAGGACAGATTCACAAGGGAGTTCATCCCCCAATTATTTCCAAAAATCTTTTTGATCAAGTGCAAGATGTACTTTTCCCGAGAAAACATTTGAAACGCGATAATAAATTGGAATTCACTTTTCGGGGCTTTATGA
>JAGLTA010000013.1 GCA_023135505.1 Candidatus Parcubacteria bacterium
AAAAAAAGCAAAACCCACATCGCGCACGGATTAAACCCGTCCAACCCGGCGATTATAATCGTTAAAAGCGGGAGCGAAAAATTTTTCGCGTCGACAGAACCGACAAACGGCAGCTCTATTATTTTTTGCGGCTTGATTTCATCCTCTTTTGCGGGTCGCGCGGAAACATCGTCATCTGACAGCAATAAATTTCCAACGATGTCTTCGCACCTGTGATTAATAGCGCAATTAATTGATTCCTCTAATTTTTTTCCTGATATTTCCTCATTAAACCATCCGATTAAATAATTCTCGCCGACTGTTGTGAATGGCACGCCTTTAATATCTATCTGCAATTTTTCCCCGATTTTTCGCAAAAGTTCCACATTTTCCTTATTTCGGCTCACTTCAAAATCAGAGATTGAAATTTGCGGATATTTGCATTCCATCTTTTTTAAAAACTCCTTTTCCTTTTCGCAGTGCGGGCATCCCTGAGACCAAAAAAAATAAAGCTTTATCCCCTGCTCTGTAATATCTGATTTTTGCAGCGGCTTTTCTTGGTTTTGCCAATAGATCAAAGGAAAAGAAATAACAAAAAACAATAAAAAAAATAATAGGTATTTTTTATTCATATTCTAATTTAAAAAAATAATTATTGTCACCCTGAACTTGTTTCAGGGTCTGTGCCTACTATTCGCTATGTTATGTTTAAGAAATACAAAACGAAAATTCAAAATTTTATTCGTCTAATTATAATTTAGCGATAAGTAATGACAGATCCTGAAATAAATTCAGGATGACATTGGTTTTACTTATCTTTATTTTCAGCGATAATTTCTTCCAATTTCTCTTTGCTCGGCTCGCCGTTAACGCGCGTTAATTCATTGCCGTCTTTGTCTAAAAAAACAAAAGTTGGCAGTTCATCATTGATTTGATGCTTTTCAACCATCTCTTTATCTTGGTCAAAATCGTAAAATTCCGTTTCCAGCCAAGGTTTTTCTTTTTCAATTTCCGCCCAGCGAGGCTTCATCACTATGCATCCCGGACACCATACGGCGCCAAATTTTAATACTTTCATAGTTTTATTTTTAAATAAATTAATTTTTTGTTATTATAGAATTTTTAACACTACCTTGTCAAATTTTTCTTTTAACTTTATAACTTTACAAACTTTCTAACTTTATTAACTTTATAACTTTTAACTAACTTACTTTATGACACAAAACAACACACAACCAACGCCTTTTAGCAGACCGATGAGCAGCGGACGCAAATTTGCGATTCCAGCCGCGGCAAAAAAGGCGTTTCGTCCGGCGCAAGCCGGCGAAAAACCGACTGAACAAAAAAATAGTTCAGTAAAAACAGGCGCAAATATAAATAGAGGCTATCGTCCGAGACAGCCTTTTCGTCAAAATTTACAAACAGCGCCGAAATTAAAAATCATACCTTTGGGCGGGCTTGAAGAGATCGGTCGCAATATGACGCTTTTTGAATATAATAATGACATTGTAATCGTTGATATGGGTTTGCAATTTCCGGACGAGAATATGCC
The DNA here is from genome assembly GCA_023135505.1 of Candidatus Parcubacteria bacterium. Lineage (GTDB taxonomy): Bacteria > Patescibacteriota > Patescibacteriia > JAACEG01 > JAACEG01 > JAGLTA01. The sequence continues at coordinate 1,532 of JAGLTA010000013.1, forward strand.
TGGAATTGATTATGTAATTCCAGACATCTCTTATTTAAAAGGACGGGAAAAAGACATTCGCGGAGTTATTATTACTCACGGACATATGGATCACATCGGCGCTATTCCGCATCTTATGCCTAAATTAGGCAATCCTCCTATTTACACCGCCCCGCTCACGGCAGCAATTATCAAAAAACGGCAAGACGACTATAAAGACGACCCTTCTCTTAATATTCGCATAATAAACAAAACCGACCGTCTGCAGCTTGGAATTTTTAGCGTAGAATTTTTTCATGTTAATCATAATATTCCTGATGGATTTGGCATTGTTCTGCATACGCCGGTCGGAAATATTTTTCATACCGGGGATTTTAAATTTGACTTCTCGCCTATCGCGGACAAGCCGGCAGACATCGGCAGAATCGCGCGGCTCGCAAGCCAAGGTGCGCTGCTCTTAATGTCAGACTCAACAGACGCTATGGTTCCAGGACATTCATTGTCAGAAAACAAAATTCAAGACAGTATGGATGAAATTTTTAAAAAAGAGGGTGGGCGAATTATTGCCGCGACATTCTCATCTTTAATCAGCCGAATTCAAGAACTGATAACATTGGCGGAAAGGCATGGACGAAAAGTGGCGTTTGACGGATATAGCATGAAAACCAATGTTGAAATTGCGAGGCGGCTAAAATATATCAACACAAAGAGAGACACTATAATTAAAATTGAGCAGGTTAAAAATTATGACGATAAAAATATTTTGATAATCTGCACTGGGGCGCAAGGCGAAGGCAGAGCGGTCTTAATGCGGATTATCAATAATGAACATCGCTCTATTAAAATTAAGCCGAACGACACGATCATCTTTTCAAGTTCGGTTATTCCCGGAAATGAACGGACTATTCAGAGTTTAAAAGATTCAATCTATCGCCGCGGGGCAAAAGTTATTCATAATAAAATGATGGATGTGCACGCTGGCGGACACGCGCAAGTTGAAGATCTCAAAATGATGATGAGTTTAGTAAAACCAAAATTTTTCCTACCGATTCACGGCAATTATTATATGTTAAAACTTCACGGCGAAATCGCGCAAAGCGTTGGAATTGATAAAAAAAATATTTTGATTCCTGAAAACGGGAGGATAATTGAACTTGACAGAAATTCAATTAAAGCGACAAATAAAAAAGCGCCAACCGATTATATTATGGTTGACGGATTAGGCGTCGGCGATGTCGGGCATATTGTTTTGCGCGACAGGCAGATGATGAGCAAAGACGGGATGTTCACGATTATTGTGATTATTAACAGCAAGACTGGGCAAGTCACACAGGAGCCGGATATTATTTCGCGAGGATTTATTTATATGAAAGAATCACGCGCGCTCTTAAATGAAACTCGTTTGCGCGTTAAAAAAATAATCGCGGCAAAAACAAAAGAAAAGCCGATAAACTGGACTTATGTCCGAAATAATCTGCGAGATTTAATCGGCGACTTCCTTTACCAAAAAACACAGCGCCGCCCGATGGTTTTGCCGGTTATTATTGAGGTGTAAACGAACAAATACGAGCCGTACATTGCGGCTCGCATTTTAAATTTTGATTTGTGTATAAATTTCCAATGAATTTCAAATTACTAAATTTCCAAACTTTTGAAAATTTAAAGTTTATTTAAAATTGAAAATTATTTACATGTGGGCGAGAGAGGACTTGAACCTCCACATCTTGCGATACTTGGTCCTAAGCCAAGCGCGTCTACCAATTCCGCCACTCGCCCTTTTAAAGAAATTTAACACATATTTTAAAATTTGTATAGTCTTTTTATTTTAAATGTGTTATAATAAAAAAGTCTGTAAAGTCCATAAAGTCGAAAGTCTATAAAGTTAAAACCACTGTTAGTTAGTATAGTCGATATGATTAAAATATGCTATATTAAAAATAATATAAAATTACATTTAGACTTGTCGCATAATTAGTTTCGTAACGAGGTTTTCAAATTTTGAAGCAAACTTTTCAAATAATTTTTCCTATAGACGGGTTTCAAACCCGTCACTACAAATATATAGG
>JAGLTA010000130.1 GCA_023135505.1 Candidatus Parcubacteria bacterium
TTTATAAATTGACACAATTAAAACAGACAGGTGTTTTTGAAAAAATTACAGGAATAGTCATTGGGTATATCTATGGTTTTCAGGATAAAAAGCAATTACAACAAAACCCCAAATTAGACAAAGACGGAAATAAAGTAAATTATGAAGATATAATTTTGGATATTGTAAAAAATTATAATTTTCCGATTTTGAAAATTAACGAATTCGGGCATTGCTGTCCGAACGCAATACTGCCGATCGGGGTTAAAGTTAGATTAGACGCGACGAACAAAAAAATTGTCATTTTAGAAAATTGCGTTAAGTAAAAAATAAATTAAATTTTACAAAAAAAATAATTTTATGGATTCTTTAATTCAACAAGCGATTTTTTTAGTTTTCGCGTTTATCGGGGTAATTCTTTTTTTCGCGCTGGCTTTTCTGCTTGTAAAACATTATTTACAAGCTGGCGATCATCTCCCAGTTTTGTTTAGAAAAGTTGTCCTATTAGTTATGGTGCCGAGAGAAGCGGCAAGCAGCGACGCCAGCGAAAAAGGGATTACTCTGCAATTAATTCAGGAAAAAATTGGAATAATGGAGACGATTTACGCCAATGTGAGCGGATTAAGAGCGAAACGAAGCTTAAAATCGCTGCTTTTGGGAAGAAACGATCACCTCTCTTTTGAAATGGTGATTAAAAACGGGGTTATCTCTTTTTATATAGCCGCGCCGAAATACCTTAAACAATATATAGTCCAGCAGGTTCAGGCTCAATATTCAGACGCGCATATTGAAGAAGTGGAGGATTATAATATTTTTTCGCCACAGGGATTTATTGACGGCGCCTATCTGAAATTTACAAAAAATTTTTTATTTCCTATAAAAACCTATAAAAATCTACAGGCGGATCCTTTAAACGCGGTTATAAACACTTTAAGCAAGATGGAAGATGATGACGGCGCCGCAATTCAGTTCACGATAAGGCCGACAAAAGGCGATTGGCGAAGTTGGGGAACTAAGACAGCGGCTGAAGTAAGGCGTGGGAAAAGTTTAAATGAGGCTGTAAAAGCAAAAGGAAATTTCAAGTCAGAAATTACTGGCGGATGGGGGAACGATTTAAAGGATTCTATTTTTGGTGGGCATAAAAAAGACGAAATGAGCATTCGCCAGAATGAGCCGTACCGCCCGTCGCAGATGGAGGAAGAGTCAGCTAAAAGCATAGAAGAAAAAGTGTCTAAGGCGGGGCTGGAAGCGAATATCAGGATTATAGTTTCAGCAGATAAGAAAGAGCAGGTAAAAATGTATCTTGACAATATCGTCAACAGTTTCGGGCAGTATAATATTTATCAGTACGGAAACAGTTTTCAGGTTTCGCGCGCGTTTACGCAAAAAAAGCTGGTTGGCGATTTCATTTACCGCAATTTCAATGAGAAGAAAAAAATAATAGTAAATTCAGAGGAGATGGCGTCGCTTTTTCATTTTCCGATCAGCGGCGCGACGCAGATGCCGAATATCCGCTGGCTTTCCTCTAAAGAGGCTCCAGCGCCTGCGGATATGCCGAAAGAAGGGATAATTTTGGGAAAAAATATTTATCGCGATATAGAGACAGAAGCAAGAATATCACCGGATGACCGCTCGCGGCATATCTATGTTATTGGAAAATCCGGCACTGGGAAATCCGTCATGCTCGCGAATATGGCGCGCAGCGACATTTTGAACGGCGACGGTGTCGCGGTGATTGATCCGCACGGCGATCTGATTGAAGATGTTATGGCTGCTATTCCGCCTGAGCGCGCCGAAGATGTCATCTATTTTAATCCCTCTGATGTTGAAAGGCCGATGGGGCTCAATCTTTTGGAATACGACAAAAAGTATCCTGAGCAGAAAACATTCGTCATCAACGAGATGATAAATATTTTTGACAAGCTTTATAATTTAAAGAATACCGGCGGACCGATGTTTGAGCAGTATATGCGAAATTCCATGCTTTTAATAATGGACGATCCTGAAAGCGGATCAACCTTAATGGAGATTTCCAAAGTGCTGGTTGACCCTGATTTTAGAAAATACAAATTAAGCAAAACCGCTAATCCTGTTGTGCGCGATTTCTGGCAGAAAGAGGCGGAAAAGGCGGGCGGTGACGCGGCTCTGGCGAATATGGTGCCGTATATCACAAGCAAGCTCAACGCTTTTGTCGCCAACGATATGATGAGACCGATTATCGGGCAGCAGAACAGCGCTTTTAATTTTAGGAAGATTATGGACGAAAAAAAGATTTTGCTGGTGAATTTAAGCAAGGGACGGATCGGCGATTTTAATTCTTATCTGCTCGGAATGGTAATCGTGGGCAAAATTTTAATGGCATCGCTTTCGCGGACCGACATTCTAAAAGAAGAGCGAAAAGATTTTTATCTTTATCTTGACGAATTTCAGAATTTTATCACAGAGAGCATCTCCGTGATTTTATCAGAGGCGCGGAAGTATCGGCTGAATTTAACAATCGCCCACCAGTATATCGGGCAGCTGGTTCGGGATCATGACGCTTCTATCCGTAACGCTGTCTTCGGAAATATCGGCACAATGGTTTCATTCAAGGTCGGCGCCGAAGACGCGGAATTTTTAGTAAAAGAATTCGCGCCAGTCTTTGACGCTTATGATTTAGTCAACATTGATAAGTATAACGCTTATGTAAAATTGATTATAGACAATCAGCCGACCAGAGCGTTTAATATAAAGACAGCATCATTAAAAGAATACGATTATAATAATTCGGAAAAGATTAAAAAGCTGTCGCGGCTGAAATACGGCAGGGATAAATCAATCGTAGAAGCGGAGATTTTAAAGCGGATGCAGCTTTCTGAAAATAAAAAAGAGGGTGGCGTGAGTGAGTAAAAGTTTGCAAAAAAATAATTAAAATAAAAAAAATTTATGATTAATGAATCAACAAAAAAACGAAATATCATTAACTTTAGAGGTCAATCGAAAAAAATTGCTTGTCTTGGCTGTGCTCGCGCAAAAGGAGAAATTAGTGTCGGCGATATTTTGAAATCTAAATATTTTGATGCACATCAAGACTATGAAATTCCTATTCCCGGTTTTGTAATTATTTCTTCCAAAAGGCATATTCAAAGCGTTGACGAGTTCACTGAAGCAGAACAACAGGATTTTATAAAATTTTTGTGCCGTTTGCGTCAAGGAATAAGAAAAATGCTTAAAATTTCTGTTGTTTATCTTATTCAAGAAGAAGATACTTCTCATCATTTTCATGTTTGGGTATTCCCACGCTATTCTTGGATGCAAAAACAATTTGGTAGAAAAATAGAATCAGTTAGACCGATTATGGAATATGCTAAAAAAAATCTTAAAACTAAAAATAATTTAAAAAAAGTTGATAGCGCGACACAAAAATTAAAGATTTTTTTTGAGCAATAAATAACAAAAAAATCTTTAATTTATTTCATTTTTTAATATTATGAGTTTTCAAGTTCGCGGAACAAAAGAAAATCCATATCATTTATCTATTGGCGCAGTTGTATTTAATGGTGATAAATATGCCCTACTAAAAAAATCAAACGGATATTATACTTTACCTAAAGAAACAACCTATTCTAATGAATCTATTGAAGATACTTTTATGCGCGGAATGAAGGAAGAACTTGGAATAAAAGCGGAAGTAATGAAATTTATAGGCAGTTTATTTACTAAATTTAATCGTCCTGATAATATTTTGATTAACAAAACCACAATTTATTTTTTATGTAAAAAGATTGGAAACTCTCGGTTAAATCCACAAGTTGATGAAATTGACGATAAAGTACTTTGGCTTAAAAGTGACAATATAGAAAAATATTTGGATGAATGTAATAATCCAGAAGTTAGTATATTTAAAAGGATAAAAAAAGCCTCAAGCTAATTTTTAACTTCGTATCTCTGTTAAACCTAAATTTTTTTATAGAATTTTGACGATGCATTAAAAAATTCAAAGAATAAAAAAACTAAAAATTTATGCCAAAAGACAAAAAATTAGCGATATTTGATGGCAAAAAATTCGTCGGATTTGGGACGAGAAAAAAGAGAAATGGTATTTTTCAATAATTGACATCATCTCTGTTCTTACTGAGCAGATTAATTTTAAGAAAGCCCAAAGTTATTGGACTAATTTTAAAAATCGCTTGAAGAATGAAGGAAGTCCGTTGGTCACAAAATGTGACAAACTGAAATTGCAATCTGCCGACGGAAAGTTTTATAAAATTGTGGCGAAACAAAAAGAATAAGCCGCGAACTTATCCTTTTTTGTTTTTTTTAGTTATTTACACACTTTAGGAAGTTTTTTAGGTTTGCTTCTTTTGTGCGGTTTAACTTTAACCGATTTAGGACCAGATTTTTTATTAGTCCTTTTCGGCACACACTTAATACCCATATATTATCTATTAGGATCTTTACCATAGACTTAGATCTAATTAATTAACTATCTTCTATGGAGACAGAGGCATGCTTTGTAGATATTTTAGCAAAATTGAAACATACTGTCAACTTTTCTATCATTACTTGAAGTTTTTTCTTTAATATGTTATAGTGTGGATAACTAAATAATAAAATAAAAATATGATCAGCCAAAAAAAACTATCTCAAAAAATAAAAAAATTGAGAAACGAATTCAGTTTTAGCCAAGAAGAATTTGCCCAAAAAATTGGGTTGTCCCGCGTGGCGGTTTCTCAGCTGGAGATTGGAAGAAGAGGATTAAGCACTTTAGAATTGGTAAAAATCAGCGAAGTTTTTGGCGTGTCAGTTGATTTTTTATTATTGGATAATGAAAATAAAGAAAATTCTTATTCCGCAAGAACTGAAAGCAAAAAATTCACAATCAATAAAGATAAATTAAAAAATACTATTTTGTATATTCTTGAAAAATGCGGCGGAAAACCGAATGTTGGAGAAACAGTTTTGTATAAATTATTATATTTTATAGATTTTGACAGTTATGAACTTTATGGAAAACCAGTAACTGGAATTAATTATGTTAAATTGCAATTTGGTCCGGTCCCAAGAGCAAAAGAATACAATCCAATTATCAAATTAATGATAAATAGCGGTAAATTAAAAATCATAACTCAAAATTACCATGGAATGATACAAAAAAGATATATAGCGCTGAAAGAATCGGATAAATCCTTGCTGTCCGAACAAGAAAAAAATATTATCAATGAAATAATATTAAAATATTCCGATATGAGCGCCAAAAGCATAGAAAATTTTGTGCATGGCGACGCGCCATGGAAGCAATGCGCAAATCAAAAAATTATTAATTACAATTTCGTTTTTGATCGCATCCCTCCTTATTCTCATCGAAACTATAACGATGAATTTATGCAAATTTCCGCTAGCGACATTATAAAAAATTTAGGAACTATTTCAAAAGAAGAAGTTAATTATTATGAAAGCTTATGATCAGTAAAATAATAGATGTAAAACAGGGAGATTTGTATTTGGTAAATTTTAATCCAAGTGTTGGACATGAATATCAAGGTAAAAGACCGGCTATAATTATCCAAGCAAATGTTCAAATCAGAAAATCAAATTTGATAACAGTAATGCCGTTAACTTCAAATTTTGAGAATTGTTTAAATAATGACATTGTGGTTAAAAAAGATAGCATGAACAGATTGATTTCAGATTCCGTGATTAAAGTACACAGTGTAATTTCCTTTGATTATAAAAGATTGATAAATAAAATAGGAGTAGTTGATGAAGTTATTCTAAATCAGATAAAAAATTATTTAAGGAAACATTTTGGCGTATAATTCCAACTACTAAGCCGCCAAGTAAATAGTAAAATATTAAATGAATAGAGAAAATAAAAGGAATAAAATTATTTTAATTAATTTCGTTGGGATTTTTTTGTTTGCTTTGGATAGATTCAGCAAGAATTATATTTTAAAAAATCCTGACGCGTTTCAGGGCTTTTCAATTAAAAATCTGCTTCAGATAGCTTTGAGCAGAAATTATAATTTAGCATTGGGAATAAAAATAAACAACATCCTATTATATATTTTGATTTTATCCGCTATTTTTTTGTTAATCTATTTTTTATATAAAAATTATCAAAAGCAGAATTTTACAAATATTTTAATCATTACGATAATTATTTGCGGCGCGATTTCAAATTTATTAGACAGAATTCTGCACGGTTTCGTCATTGACTTCATAAGCGTTCCGTGGTTTTCAGTTTTTAATTTTGCCGATTGCTATATTACGATCGGAATTTGCGCGCTGGTTGTCAGGATTTATTTTAAAAAAGAGATTATATAATAGCGCTAAATAAGTTGTGTGAATAGCAGTTCTGGCGAAAAATAGCCCTGCTTTAATTTTATGTCTATTTTCAGAAGTTTGCGGTAAATATTTTTTATTTCTGCTATACTATAGTTAGATATTTGAGTTTTAAGTTTCTGCGCCACGAACGGATGGATTTTGATTTCAAGCGCTAAATTAACTGTCGGATTTTTACCAAGCAAGCTTTTTGCCCGCGCCATCATTCTGAATTGCCTGATTAAAAATGTTAGAATATAAGCAGGCTCTACGCCAGACGATAGATATTCATCAGCCAATTTAATAAACAGCCTCCTGTTTTTATTCGCCGCCGCGTCCGTTAGATCAAAAATTTTCTGGTCAAATTTTTCTTCCGATAACAGTTTTATATCAGCAATTGTTATATTTTGGCTGTTTTTATACGCTTTTAATTTATTAATTTCATTGTTCATTCTCCATAAATCGTTTCCGACGAATTCAACAAGCAACTTCGCGGCATCATCGCTAATGCTTATCCTGTTTTTTACCCAAGCAAGCAATGCATTTTTAGACAGCAGCTGGAATTCATAAGAGTATTTTATGGTTT
>JAGLTA010000131.1 GCA_023135505.1 Candidatus Parcubacteria bacterium
AAATTTGAAATTATATTTCCCACTCTCATCTCAAAAAAATTCTCAACAAAAAAACAAAAAAATCTCCAACAACAACAAACAACAACAAACAACTCCTCTCTCAACCAAACTCTTTAAGAGTTATTACAAGATTGATAGTTGGTTGATCGGATTTTAACAAAGGAAAGAAGTGAGAGCGGGAAATATAGTTTTAAAAAAATTTGAAATTATATTTCCCACTCCCACACAAAAAAATTCTAACCTAAAAAAAACAAAAAAATCCACAACAACAACCAACTATCAATCAACAACCCTTTATAGTTATTTATAAATTTTTAGAGCAGGATTTCATCCTGTTTTTTTAATTTTATATTAATTTAAGATAATCTTTTTTTAATTTATATGACTTCCTCACTTTTTGAATTTATTCTTTAGGGTTTTATCTAAAAAAAAAATAAATGAAATCCTAAAGGATAAATTCCGTGGAATGATAAAAAGTGAAGAAGTCCTAATTTAATTTTAAACTTTAATTTTAAAAACAAAATTATTAGCAAAATACACGATCGTGAAAAATCGCTATAATTAAATTTTTTAGCAAAACGCGCGCCTGTCCGCCTTGAGTGGAACCGCGAAATTAGCCAAGATTTTTTTGAATTAGTTTTATGGCTGTGGTATAATTTATTTAATTGTTTTTCGCCCCGCCGCACTATCCGATAGGGACTGTGGCGAATAAAATAAATTTTATGAAACAGATAGCGGACTTGCATATCCATTCAAAATATTCGCGCGCCTGTTCAAAACAGCTGGAACTGGAAAATATTGAAAGCGCTTGCCGAATAAAAGGTGTTGATATTGTCGCTACCGGAGATTTTACGCATCCGTCTTGGTTTAGAGATGTAAACAGCAAGTTGGAAGAGATAGAAAATTCAGGATTATACAGATTAAAATCCGCGCCAGACAGTAAAATTAAATTCGTTCTTTCTACGGAAGTGGCGCTGATTTATAAAGCGTTAGATAAAGTGAGGCGGCTGCACATTATGGTTATGGCGCCGAATGTAAAAACAGCAAAAGAGTTTAATGATTATTTAAGCAAGAGCGGCTATAACATAAAATCTGACGGACGGCCGATTTTAGGAATGAGCGCGCAAAAATTGTGCGAGATATGTTTTAGTATCAGCTCTGATTTTGCAATATTTCCAGCGCATATCTGGACGCCGTGGTTCGCGGTTTTCGGATCTAAATCAGGATTTGATTTTTTAGAAGAATGTTTCGGCAAATGGACGGACAAAATTTGCGCTATTGAAACAGGGCTGTCAAGCGATCCTGAAATGAATTGGGCGCTTTCAAGTTTAGATGATATTGTCCTGCTGTCTAATTCCGACGCGCATTCTTTGATAAATATCGCGCGCGAAGCCAATATTTTTTATCTGCAAGATGTATCTTATGGCGGAATCTGTGAAGCGATAAACAAGAAAAGCGCTGGTAAAAATCGGCTTTTATCCACTATTGAATTTTATCCGGAAGAAGGGATGTATCATTTTGACGGGCATCGCGATTGTAAAATCAGATTTACGCCAGAAGAGACAAAAGAGCATAGCGGTATTTGCCCTGTCTGCAAAAAGCCGCTCACGGTCGGCGTAATGAGCAGAGTAAAAGAGTTGGCAGACCGCGAATTCGGCTTTAAGCCGAAAAACGCCGCGCCATTTGTTAAATTAGTGGAACTGGATAAAATAATCGCTGAAACTATGAATATAAAAAGCCGCGCCTCTAAAGCGGTGCTGGCTGAATACAATAATTTAATTAAACTCGGCGGCAATGAACTGAATATTCTGCTTAATCTGAATTATGATGAATTAAAAAAAATCGCTTCCGGTAAAATCGCGGAAGCGATAAAAAGAGTAAGGGAAGGCAATCTGATTATTGAGCCTGGTTTTGACGGACAGTACGGGAAAGTCAAAATTTTCAGTGAAAAAGAAAAAGCAAAACAGAAAATACTGTTTTAAGTATAAAATTATTATTTAAATTTAAA
>JAGLTA010000132.1 GCA_023135505.1 Candidatus Parcubacteria bacterium
ATGAAAAGGTTAAATAAGATAGAGAAAAAGTAATTTTTTATTTTTTTGTCATCCTGAATTTATTTCAGGATCTGTCACTACTATTCACTGCATTATGATTAAGTTCAACAAAACTTTAAACATCATAGTTTGCCTCGCCGAGTAATATTTAGTTAACAGTAAACACAGATTTCGAAATAAATTCGGAATGACACCTCATAATTTATAGTTAAATAATAATAATTTCTTAAAACTATTTTATTATGCAATTAATACCTACAGTTATAGAAAAATCTACTTATGGCGAGAGAGCTTATGATATTTATTCGCGATTGTTAAAAGATCGCATTATTTTTCTTGGCGCCGCCATAAGCGATGTTGTCGCTAACACCGTAATCGCCCAGCTTCTATTTTTAGAAAGCGAAGACCCTAAAAAAGACATAAAATTATACATTAACAGCCCTGGCGGATCAGTTAGCGCCGGTTTGGCGATCTACGACACAATGCAGTATGTAAAGCCGGATATTACAACAATCTGTATCGGCAGCGCGGCATCCATGGGCGCTGTCTTATTGTCTGCTGGCGCGAAAAATAGGAGGCTGTCGCTGCCGAATTCCAATATTATGATTCATCAAATTATGGGAGGAGCCGAAGGGCAGGCGACCGACATTAAAATCAGGGCTGAATTTATTCTGAAATTAAAAAGCAAGCTGAATGAACTTTTAGTTAAGCATACTGGACAGAGTTTAGACAAGATAGAGCGGGACACCGACCGCGATTATTATATGACGCCGGAAGAAGCGAAAAAATACGGAATTATAGACAAAATAATAAAATAGTTCTACTATACATAAAGAGAAGTTTTCCTTAATGTGCAAATATTCGCGTCTGAATATTCGCGCGTTTAGACGAATTTATTTTTTAATGGTTTTAGGAAGCAAATAATATTCAAATAAATTTTTAGAAAAATGAAAAGTTTAATAATGTTAAAAATTATAAAATTAGCGATAAAAAAACATAATCTGATTATGTAAATTTATATTGTTTGTGTTCTCTAAAATGAAATATTATGATGTTAACTCTGTATTTAGCAATTGGAATTTTTACTGGCATAACAGTCGGTTATTTAGCCAGAAGAACAATCGCTGTCAAGCAAGGAGATATAGCTGAAACAAAAGCAAAAAATGTTTTGTATTTAGCGGAAGAGAAAGAAAAGAAAATACTGCTTTCCGCGCGCGACAAATCGTTAAAAATTATTGACGAAGCGAAAAAAGAAGAGCAGGCGCGCCGCGAAGATCTTTCAAGAATCGGCAATAGATTGGAAAAAAGAGAGGCTTTGTTTGATAAAAAAATATTGGAAATAGAAAATAAAGAAGATAAGATTAGGCAAGAGGCGCAAAATATAGTTAAATTTAAAGAAGAGTTAAAAAAAGTCCGCAAAGAGCAGATTAAAAAATTAGAAAAAATCGCAACTTTAACAAAAGAGAGGGCAAAAACCATAATGATGGATTTAGTTGAAAAAGAGACAGAGCAAGATTTAGCG
>JAGLTA010000133.1 GCA_023135505.1 Candidatus Parcubacteria bacterium
TGAAGCTGGCTGGTCAATAAAAACCAAGTCAAAGCCGATGACCCCTGCGTCTGGCGGAGTGATTGACGACACGGCTCAAAATACAAGCACTGGAAAATCAACCGGCACAGGCGTTAAAATAACAGTGCCGCCGAACGCTTTAGGCAGTTCAAACTCAAGCGGAAATATGAACACGCAAGAGACTTCCGCTGTTTCAACAACCAACTCTATGAAGCCGTTCGCCGGCAAAGGAAAGAATATCACCGCAACCGACAATTCCGGCCAGCCGATTACGAATTTGAGCGATTATATTGACTTAGAAATGATAATTTATAAAGCTGAAATAGACGCTGAAACAGGAATTAAAGATTTTTCAAAACTAAAGACAATGAAAGTCGGATATTGGGACAGCACTCTTAATGAATGGGTGAACTTACCGACAACAAAGACTGCTTATTATAAAGCGTCTGCGACAAGCACTGACTGGACTATCTACAACGGCACCGCAAGCCAAAGCGGTTTTGAAAAATTTATTGACGATGCCTTGGTTAATGCAAGTTTTACTTCTTATACCGATTATAAGCTAGTATTTAAAGCTTCAACAAATCACTTGACCGTATTCGCGGTCGGCTCTTCTCCTGACGGAGTGACTCCGGCAGCGCCGAGCAATGTAGCGCAAACATCAGGAAGCGGAACATCTGTAAGCATCTCTTGGGACGCCGTAACCACAAATGAAGACGCCACTTCTATCAGTGATTTATACGGCTACGCTGTCTATCGCTCAACAGACGGAACAACTTATTCACAAATCAGCACCTCTGCGATTTTAGAAGGGACAGAAACTTACACAGATGCTTCAACGGCCGCATTTACAAGTTATTACTACAAAGTAACTGCCGGAGATGATGATAATTTGGAATCCGATTATTCAACCGCTCTGCAAGTCTGTTCAAACAATAGCGTCACAAACGGAACTGTAGTAGCGGATTGCTCAATTACTTGTAATGATGGCTATGCTCAAAGCGGAAACACTTGCCAACTTCAAGGCGGAGGCGGTGGATTTTCTTCTCCTAGCGTAAATTCAAATGATCAAGATAGTACCGAAGAAGCGGAAATCGCGGAAGAAGAGATTGAAACCATAAATACTGTAGAATCAGAAGAAGAAACAATTGAAACCGCGAATGTTTTCGCGGATAAAATAATTGAAATATTGTCCGAAGCAACAGAAGTCGCAAAGGCTGATATTAACGGCCTTCTTAACAGATTTAGAATTAGAAGGGATTTAGCGAAAGAACAGGTTGTAGTTAAAAAATATGTAGGGGCTTTAATTAGAAACGCTCGCAAATTTACTCAAAAGCATCAATACGCTTTAACTAATTTTATCGCTTATGGAACAGAGACCACTGTGGGATTAGGAGAAGGAGAGCGAGCAGGAGTTGTTAATTCATATAAATCAGCTTTTGGAAAACTGCCGACTATTGCTAATGAATGGAGTGACGCGATTAAAATAGCAAACGGCAGATGGCCAAGCGAAACTAGCGCGGAAACAGAAACTAACGCAGAAAAAGCTTTTGAAAATATCTATTTAAGAAAAGCGAACCGCTCTAATCCGAATGATGACGCGGCAGTTACGGTTATCGCCTATGGTTTGCGTCCGGCTAATAGAAACTTAAACAGCGAGAAAGCGGCAATTAAAACTTTCAAAGCGATTTACGGCTATAGTCCTGAAAGCGCGACAGCATGGGATATAGTTAGAGCGATTGCTTATTCAGGAGCAACTCGCTAAATAACTGAAAGACAGATATTCCCTACCACGCCCCGATGTTCATCGGGGCGTGGTTTTGTTTAAAAACATACAAATACACTCCATTGCATTATGCAAAAACTTCGTATATACTAAATGTTATAATGTAAAGCAATAAAGCATTTTAACGCTCAAAATTTTTTGAGTTATTTTTTTTAATTATGGCAAACCAAGTAATCCTTAGATTTGAAAATGTCGTTTTTGAATATCTGCATAAAAAGCCTATTTTAGACGAGGCTAATTTTAATGTGCATACTGGTTCAAAAATTACGCTAATGGGTCAAAATGGCGCGGGGAAAAGCACCCTACTCAACTTAATTAAAGGCGAACAAAAAATAAAAGATGGACAAATTTCAATTACTAACGGAGCAAGCATCGCGACAGCTCGACAAACAATTAATCGAAAAGATTTTCAGAAAACAGTTGAAGAATATTTTACCTCGTCATTTGAAATCACGCCAACAAATTTAAAAAGTGAAATTTCTAAAGTAATGGAGATTGTTAATTTAGCCGTGCCAACAGATCGCTTAATTAAGGAACTTTCTGGCGGACAGCAAGCGCGTCTTCTTTTGGCTAACGCTTTAATTCAAAAGCCGGATATTCTGCTTTTAGACGAGCCGACGAACAATCTTGATAAAAACGGAATAGATCATCTGATAGAATTTTTAATAATGTATGAAAAAACCGTGGTTGTGATTTCTCATGATGCTGACTTTCTAAACTGTTTCACTGACGGCGTTTTGTATCTTGATATTTTTACAAAAAAAATTGAAACTTATGTCGGGGATTATTATTCAGTAGTTGAAGAAATTCAAAATAGAATTGAAAGAGAGCGTAAAAAAAACGCGCAATTAGAAAAATTGATTAAAGATCGCAAACAGAAAGTTAACTTTTTCGCGCATAAAGGAGGAAAAATGAGAAAATTAGCCAGAAAAATGAGCAATCAAACCGCCGAACTTGAAGAAAATAAAATTGAACTTAGGAAAGAAGACAAAACCATTAGAGATTTTATAATTCCTGCGCAAGAAGATATCCTTGGCGATATTGTTGTAATCAAAGAGCTAAAAATTATCCAAAACCACGAACCGATAATAAAAAAAGTTGAAAAAATTTTAAACAGAAAATCACGCTTATTAATCTCCGGACCGAACGGAATTGGAAAAAGTACTCTTCTTAGAACTTTAGTTAACAATAAATCAGAAAAAGCAAAAATTATGGACGATGTTAAAGTCGGTTATTATAGCCAAGATTTTGCTACTCTTGATTACGAACAGACTGTTTTTGAATCTCTTGAGAGTGTTTCGGCTGACGGCGTTGATACTCAAAAACTGCGCGCAGTCGCCGCGGGATTTTTAATAACTGGAGATTTATTAGGTCATAAAGTGTCTTATCTTTCAGAAGGGCAAAAAGGGCTTCTCTCGTTCGTCAGATTAGTTTTAATGCAACCGGGACTTTTAGTGTTTGACGAGCCCACAAATCACATAAACTTCCGCCATATTCCAATAATTGCTAAAGCGATTAATGAATATAAAGGAGCAATAATTTTAATCAGCCATATGCCAGAGTTTGTTCAAGAGATTAAATTTGATGATTATTTAGATTTAGAAAAATTATAAAAAAATTTAAATATTTAAAACCTATAATATGAAATTTAATATTCTTACAATTTTCCCTCATATTCTTGATTCTTTTTTTTCAGAATCTATTTTAAAACGCGCGATAGATAAAAAACTTATTAAAATAAATACTGTCAATATTAGAGATTTTACTGACGACAAGCACAAAACAGTTGACGGCACCCCTTGCGGCGGCGGCGCTGGAATGGTAATGAAAGTTGAGCCGATCTATAAGGCGCTGCAAAAAGCAGATAAAAATAAAAAAAACAGGATTGTTTTATTAACTCCTGCTGGAAAACAATTTAATCAGAATATCGCAAAAAAATATTCAAAATTAGATCAAATAACTTTTATTTGCGGCCGCTACGAAGGAATTGACGCGCGCGTGGAAAATTTCATTGATGAAAAAATTTCTATCGGTCCGTATGTTTTAAACGGAGGGGAGGTTGCCGCCGCCGCGATTATTGAAGCAGTCTCCCGTTTAATTCCCGGAATTTTAGGAAATATAAAATCAATAGAAGAAGAAAGTTTTTCCGCTAATCAGCCATTTGAACTTGAATATCCGCAATATACTAAGCCTGAAATATTTCAAGTTAAAGATAAAAAATACAGCGTCCCAAAAATCTTGCTTTCCGGCGATCACAAAAAAATAAAAGAATGGAGAATAAAAAAAGCGCAAAAGCGCAAATAATTTTAAATCCAAATAAAAAACCAGTCTTAATAAAATGACTGGTTTTTTTAGGTTAATATAATTATTGTTTAATGATCTTTTTAAATATCAAATTACAAAACGAAAAAAATAACGATAAAACTTTATTAAATCTTTTTTCTATTTTCTGCATATTTTCCATTATCCATTCAAGTATAATGACACAAACTGTAATTCCTACAAAAATAACGACGATATAAAAAACAATATCAGTCCACATAATAAACCCTCCTTTATCATTTAATAATTAATATCAACCTAATTTTTATATTTTATTATTTAATTATTTTGTTATTTTATTATTTATTTCCTTCCGCCTCTTTTTCTTTCAATCTCTGTTAAATATTTTTTTCTTAAACGAATATTTTTTGGAGTTATTTCAAGATATTCATCTTCGCTCATTATACTCATTCCGTATTCAAGCGTCAACTCTGCTGGCGGAGTTAAGCGAATCGCTTCATCCGCCCCTGAAGAGCGCATATTTGACAACTGCTTGCCTTTTATCGGATTAACAGCTAAATCATTCCCTTTCGCGACATTCCCGATAACCATCCCTTCATAAACATCTATATTCGGTTTTATATAGAGAATACCCCTGTTCTGCAAATTAAACAGCGAAAATCCGAGCGCCTTGCCTGTTGCCATAGAGATCATTGATCCGACCTCGCTCTTCTCTATTTTACCGACATAATCCCTAAATCCGATAACTCGCGCGCATAAAATTCCCTCGCCGCGAGTGTCAACCACGAATTCATTCCTGTATCCAAGCAAGCCGCGAGTAGGAATTTCAAAAATAATTTTTACATTGCTATTATCCTGTTTTATCTCTATTAAATTTCCGCGCCGTTTTGACAATTTTTCAATTATTACCCCAGACATATTCTCTGGAACAGTAATAGTAACTTCCTCAAACGGCTCCTGTTTTTTTCCGTCTTCTTCTTTGATAATTACATGCGGCTGCGAAATTTGCATTTCATATCCTTCTCGGCGCATATTTTCAAGTAAAATCGCGATATGCATTTCGCCTCTCCCGAATACTTTGCAATAATCAGAATGCGCGAAATCAATTTTTAGCCCGACATTTATTTCAAGCTCTTTTTCTAATCTCTCTTTTATTTTTCTGCTTGTCACAAACTTGCCTTCCCGTCCAGCAAAAGGAGAATTGTTTACAAAAAAATTCAAAGATATTGTCGGTTCGTCAATAGTAATTGCTGGCAACGGATTTTGCCCATCGTTCGCGCAGATAGTCTCCCCGATATATATATTAGGCAGGCCCGCAATCATTATAATATCTCCGGCAACCGCCTCTTCCGCCTCTTTTCTCTCTACTCCTTTAAAAGTAAATAATTTTGTTAT
>JAGLTA010000134.1 GCA_023135505.1 Candidatus Parcubacteria bacterium
CTCAAAATCTGAAAATCTCGCTACGCAACTTATTATGCAGTAGGTCTTATATTTATAAATTCATTATAACTATATTTTAGCAAATTGCCAAATTCTTACTCACTGGCTAATTTTATTAATTTTCTATAAATTTAAAAATAGAAAGTATTTAATTTTATAAACACTAATAAAATTCAAATTCAATCAATTTCTGTTATATAATTCGGTTCTGCGTATTCAACTTCTGAATAATTTAATAATTTATTAATTATTTTATTAACGCCAGTTGCGTCGCCAGTATCAAAAATCTTAATTTGATATATATTAAGACTAAAAATTATTCCAATAATTTCACTATCAACAGCATTGATTATGTTTTCAATTGCGTCAGGACTTACACTGTCAATAAAACCAACTATAACTTCATTAGATATCATTTTTTCACCTGTTTTAGAATTAGTTATAACCTTAGACATATCTGAGGAATATAATCCAATCGGAAACCGCGTTACTCCAAATTTGTATTTTTCAGTATATATTGATTCTGAAATATTTAAAAAATCAACTTTTGCTCTAAAAAATAAATTTCCTTCTTTTAATGAACCAATCTTAAAGGTTCCGCTATAAACATAATCATTTTCGGCTAAATCCCCGTTGATTCCATTATCGTTTAAATTGCCTATTATTCTAATTACGCTTCCTGACGCATTAAGTTCTTCAATAATAATTTTATTTGCCTTATCTTCTGTGCCTGTTTGCATAGTCGTAAACAGAACATCAGTTGTATTTGAGATAGGTATTGAGTCAGGTTCAGAACCTAACGCCCAAAAAATCGGCATATCTGTTTTGTTTTTCTCGCTTAAATTACTGTAACAATCTTCTTTTATCACATTATCAACTATGCGACCGCATAAACTTGTATTATTTTTAGACATCGCATGATCGTAATAACATCTATCTTTTGAATTTTTATATATTATTTTTTCACACAATGCTATTTTTTCAATTTCATCCTTTGTGCTATTCTTTTTAATCGGCTCGCACCATTTTAAAGAAACTGAAAAGGTGTTACACCACATATTATTTCTTTTAAACCCTCCTGGGCAATTTCCATTTCCATCTGCTTCTTTATAATTGTTCTCCTTCATATATTTAAGAGAAGCCAAACAACAGCTATCGTCTCCACATTTCTTTTCCAAAACATCATAATAATTTTCTTGTTCAGTCGCCGCGTCTTTTTTATTATTCAGCAAATTTTTATAAACTTGCGAATATTCATAATTATTAACAATCACGATTATTCCTAAAAACATCCCTATCGCAATCGCTGTAAAAATAATCGCAATAGCGAAATAAACTTTTTTGTTATGGCTCTTTTTTACGACTTCCTCCGCCTGCTTTTGAAAATCGTTTTGGGTGTTTTTTACTGGCATAAAATTAAAATATTAAAAAAAATTATTATTCTATTTTAAATATCTCTCCGTAAATTTTGTCCTTGTCTAAAACGCCTGAAAATTGCTCTGTGTTTTTCCATACAGACTGCCAACTTTGCGGCGTGTTTAAAAAATGCCTGAATTGCGATGTAATTCCAGCCTGTTTCTGCATCAACAGCAAATAACTGCAAAAATTATCCTCATCTATTAACTCGCTCTTTCCGCTGAATTTATCAAAAATGCTGTTTATTAAACCGTCAGACTGCTCTTCATTGCCGCCGTTAACGCTTTGTTCGACTTTAAACGGAAGCTCGTATTCTAATTCAATTGCCGCAGTTTCTCCGGCATCAGCCATTGACCACCCGGCAAACACTGTCTTGCCGAACTGATTGTAAGTCCTTATCCCGCTGAATTCATCAATTTTAAAGCCGCTGTCTAATTCCGCTAAATCTTTATCTATATCAAGCTTCGTTTCCGGCTCTTGAAAAAATTTGCTGTCCGGACTGCGAAACCCTTGAGCGGAAATCAATTTTGACCCCTCGGGGACATAAATTCTAATCCAATTAACATTGCGAGCGCGCTGAAAATAATCTTTTGGGTCGCCGTTGTGCGCCCGTTTTATTATCAAGCGATTTATAGCGGTTCCGCCACCTGCAACCGTTGTATTTAATTTAATGCTTTGAGAAACTGCGCTGTCAGTCTTGCCGCCGGCAATATTTGAATTAACCACCATTAAATAGTCGCCTGAGGATTGCTTTATCTTTCCGCTTAAAGAATATTTTTCAACAATTTTCTGCGCCTTTTGATCGGAAAAATAAAACTGCAGCCCTTTGCTTTTCGCTTGCTTTCCAAGTATCGCGAAAATATCCATTATATTTATGCTTCCTTCTTCAAACCGCTCGCTTAATCTGCTGATAAGCAAATCAGTAAAATCAGCAATAAATTTTTTAGGTCTATTTTCCTCCTTATCATATTCAAGTTCAACATAATATTGCGCCGTCCACATAAAATTATCAGCATCAACTATTTTTCCGTATTCCTCCATCTCAATCGGACCTATGATTTTCAACAAATCAATAACTATTTCAGGAGTTATAGCGATCACGCCGTCAACTGTTGATCCTCCGCTGATTTCATAAAACTCCATTAGTTTGCGCGCTGAAGTTGGAAAATCAGGCCACCAATTAGCGTCGTGGAACTGCCATAAAGGAGAAATCAGATGAAGCGGTATCGGAGCGCTTATCATTTTAGTGAGCCCTCCCCTAACATCGTAACTGCCTCCTTCTGGAATATTTATCATTTTAATTCTGCCCTGATCAATGTCCATCACGGCAAAACTTCCGATAAATCCGCCTGTGGCGCGCAACTCATAATTATTTTGAAAAACTATAAGATACTGCTTAAAACTATCCTTTCCTAAAATCTCAACGCTTGCGTCTAATAATTCATAAAAATCGCCAATAATACTGATAATATTCGGCAGCCTCTCTTTTATTAAAAGCAAAATTTGTTTTTGCTCGTCATTTAACGCGCTTAATTTTACTCTGTTGAGATTTTCTCGCGCGGCCTCTAAATCTTTTTTAACTAAAAAAATATTTTCTAATAAACCGCTGATTTCCGTTAAAAATCCTTTACGAAAAGCAACGGTTGGAACATTTTTATTATTTATTAAAGCGCTGTCTTTAGTAAAAATAGTATCTTTGCTTTCCATGATTATTCCAATAGAGCCGTTTAATCTGCATGCTGCTTTAGAAATATTCTCGCCAAAAGACAGTAAATTATCGCCGCTTAAAACTATTCCTCCGTCTGCTGGAATATTTTTAAAAACTCTCACTAATATAGAATTGGAATTGTCTAATGTTTTTTGCGCGTATTTAAAGTTTTCAAAAGATCTGTTAAAATGCTTTCCTGCTTCTATTAAATTATTATCTACCGCATATTCCCCTCCTGTCATTAATTCTTCCGCGGCAGACTTGGCTTGTCCTAAAACTTTTCCTTTTTCATACTTATTTGCTTTGTATATAAAAGCAGCCTCAAACGGCAAAATTAAAACAAAGCAGACAATTATAAATCCAACTAAAGATTTTTTCCAAAAACATGGCAGAGAAAATTTAAAAATATTCGGCAGCCGCCAATAAGCCAAATTGGAAAAATCAATAAAAAAATTTTCCAATCCTTTCCATAAAGTATAAACCGGAAAAATTAAAGTCCTTAAAAATCCTAATTTTAACTCATTGCTAATTTCGCGCTTTAAAAAATTTAATTTAATTTTACTGGTATTTTTAGAAACTTGCTGAAAAACAGCGGCTGAATTATCGCTCAAGTATTCCTGTTTTTCCTGTCTGCCGATTGATTGCCGGCTTTTTTTAGGAAAAAATTTTTGAAATTTATTAAAAAAAATTCTGCTCTTGGCGATTTTTATATTCTGCTTAATTTCATTTGTGCTGCTTTCTTTGTTATCTAAAAAAATTGATTCAAAAAAATCATACTTTTCTTGTATTTTTTTATATTTACTATCTTGCTCTTCTGATATTACAATCTTTTCCTTAATTTCTGAAATTTCTTTTTTCTCTAAATTTAAAAAACTGTCCGTTTGCTTTTCCGCAATCTTAACTGGTAAATTTTTTTTATTCTTTGTCTGATTTTTAGTTTTATCAGATACTCTCCTGATCTTCTTTTTTTTAATATCTTTAATTTTATTTTCTGTTTTTTTTACAGCGCTTTTTTTAACAGACAACCTATTTTTAACTATTTTTTTTGCAACTTTTGCTATTTTGCCTTTAATTTTAACGCTTTTCTTAATTATCGGTTTTTTTACAACTGTTTTTTTAGCCAAACTTTTTTTAACTGCTTTTTGCTTATCACTCTTTTTAACAACTTTCTGCTTTAAAACTTTCTGCTTATTTTTTTGTAATTTTACCTTTGCCATTTTATAAAATTAATTGAATTTATAAATATAATTTGAAACTGTAAAAAATAATTTTCAATTATTTTTTACAGTTTCACCACGTCGGATGACGGGGTAAATAATACTTTTTTTAGAATTATTAGTTAATTGACATTAATTTTATTAATTCCTCTATGCTCTAAATTTACCATATTTTGAAATTTAAA
>JAGLTA010000135.1 GCA_023135505.1 Candidatus Parcubacteria bacterium
TTGATCCGACTTTTAATGGAGGGTTAGTTAAGGGGAAAAGGTTGGAAAGTTTAATTAAAACATGGATTTCAAACGATTTAAATTTTAATGATCTAAAAATTCCTCTTGTGGTTATAGCCACAGATTTATCTACGGGCAAAGAGGTTGACATTAAACATGGCAATATTATTAAAGCAATAAGGGCAAGCTTGTCGGTTCCTATTATTTTTCAACCTTTGAACTATAAAAATAAATTATTGGCTGACGGCGGATTATCAAATCCATTGCCAGACGACGCGGCGCGCGCGATGGGCGCGGATATAGTAATAGCCGTTAATCTTGACAATGCTTCTTTTAATAATGGATTAAAAAATGATTTGGATAAAAATATTAATTTAACCAAAGTTCCGATAAGGGCATTAAATATATTAAGGTATCATCTAGCTCAAAATTCTTTAAAAACAGCTGATATTCTTATTGAGCCGAAAGTTGGAGAAATAGGATTGGTCGGATGGAGTAAATTTTTTGATAATAAAGAAGTGAAAAAAACTATTAGATCAGGTGAAAAAGCTGCTATTGAAATTTTGCCTATGATCAAAAAATTAATATGACGGCTACAAAAGATTTAAAAATTGCATTATTTTTGGGATATAAATCAATTGTAAATGGTCATAAAAGCGCTATTGCTTTAATGATTTTTATCCTTTCGCTGGCTTTTGTCAATTTGGTATTTGTAGCCTCTATTTTAAGTAATCACGAAAAAACTTTATTTAGACTTCAGCGTTTGGGTTATGTTTTTCAAGAATACGCGTTAATTTTTGAATTAACCGCCTTAGAGAATGTTTTGTTGCCAGCCTTCGCTTTAAACGGATCGCAACAGGGTTATAAAAAAAAGGCGATTGATATGCTCGACAGAGTTGGCTTAAAAAAACGAGTAAATCATCACCCCCAAGAACTATCTGGCGGCGAGCAACAGAGAGTAGCAATTGCGAGAGCTTTAATTAACGACCCAAAAATTTTATTTGCTGATGAGCCAATGGCGAATTTAGATACTAATTCTTCAAGACAAATTTTAGAACTTTTTCAAAAATTAAATAAGGAATTAGGGCAAACAATTGTTATGGTAACTCACGAACCAGATGATCAAAAATATGTTGATAGAGTTATTTGGATTAAAGACGGATTAATTGAAAAAATAATATAAATTTTATATAACAAAAACACACGCCAACAAAAATCCATTTCACGCTTGTATAGAATTGTGCAATTATTGCCCTGTTTGACCCTGTTTTTTATATGTGTAATAATAAAATGTGAAATTTATCACATTATAAAAAATTAAAGTGCGACGATATGACAATTGAATTTTTGCGGCGTGTCGCAGATGCGCTGTTTTTTTTAATAAATATTACCTATGCCGATAAAAATAGAGACAATTTACAGCTGTTCTAATTGCGGAACGCAAAGCCAGAAATGGCAGGGGCGCTGTCCTGAATGCGGGCAATGGGGAACATTGCAAGAAAAAACTTTTAGCAGAAAGAATCAGGCGCAGGAAGCGAAAATAGAGGCAGGCGAGATTATAAATTTTAATAAAATTAAAAGCGGTGAGTTATTGCGAGTTAAAACAGGAATTGAAGAATTTGATCGCGTGTTAGGAGGAGGGATTGTGCCTGGAAGCGCGGTTTTAATAGGAGGCGAGCCAGGAATAGGAAAATCAACCCTGCTTTTACAGATAGCAGCCGTTATTGACAATACGCTGTATGTTTCAGGCGAGGAATCCGCCCAGCAGATTAAGATGCGCTTAGACAGGCTGGAAATTAAAAATTCGGAGATGAAATTTTCATCTGAAACCGAAGTGGAAAAAATTTGCGCGGCAATTGAAAAAGTTAAGCCGAATTTAGCGATTATTGATTCAATCCAGACTATTTCATCAATGGAACTTGAAACAGAGGCAGGCAGCATAAATCAGATTAGGGCTGCCACTGTTAAATTGCTGCATACGGCGAAAAAATTTAACATCCCGATTTTTATTATCGGGCATATCACAAAAGACGGGCAGGTCGCGGGACCGAAAACTTTGGAGCATCTCGTTGACACAGTCGCTTATTTAGAAGGCGAAGAAAAGAATAATTTTAGGATTTTGCGCGCAAAAAAAAATCGTTTCGGCGCCACTTCCGAGCTTGGAGTATTCGCGATGTCGCCAAAAGGGCTGCAAGAAGTTAAAAATCCGGCGGGCGCTTTTTTATCAGACAGCGGACAGGGCGCGCCAGGAACAGCGATAAGCTCTATCTTAGAAGGGACAAGGACATTTTTAATTGAGACGCAGGCGCTTGCGAGCAAGACGATTTTCGGATATCCTCAGCGCCGCGCATTCGGTTTTGACACAAACCGCTTGCAGATTTTAGCCACTGTCTTAATTCGCCGCGCTAATATTAACCTTATAAATCAGGATATAAATCTGAATATTGTCGGCGGAATTAAAATCACAGAGCCGGCGCTGGACTTGGCAGTCTGCCTTTCAATTGTTTCCGCTTTTAAAAATATCGCTTTGCCGAACGACACGATTATTATAGGAGAGGTTGGGCTTGGCGGCGAGATTAGGAAAGTGAACCGCCTTGAGCAGAGAATAAAAGAGGCTGAAAAACTCGGCTTTAAAAACGCTTTAATCCCGTTTAATTCTTTGCAAAAAAAATATTCCAGCATCAATTTAATGCCTGTAAAAAACATAAGCGAAGCGATTGAAAAGATATTTTAAGAAAAAATATAATTAAAATTTTTATTAAAAAAGCGGGATTATTTAATCCAGCTTTTTATTTTTTAAATTATTTTATTATTTTTCTATTTTATTATTTTCACTCCAAATGAAGCGATTTTTCAAATTCTTCCATTCGGCTTTTTAATTTAGGAAATTTTTTTAATTCTGGGTCTGTTTTTAAAATTTGTGTTGCTTCGACTCTGGCTTTCTGCATAAGCTCATAGTCAAAAAGCGTGGCGATTTTTAATTTTGAAAGCCCTGATTGCTCCTGCCCGTAAATATCGCCAGCGCCCCTGAATTCTAAATCGCGGCGAGCAAGCTCAAATCCGTCATTGCAGCTAACTAACGCTTCAAGCCGATTGCTGGCTTTATCTGTTAAATTATCGCTGAATAGGAGGCAGTAGGATTGATGCGCGCTTCTCCCGACCCGCCCGCGGAATTGGTGCAGCTGCGCAAGCCCGAACCGCTCCGCGCCCTCTATCATCATAATCGCCGCGTTTGGAATATCAACGCCGACTTCTACAACAGAGGTTGCTACTAAAATTTTTGTTTTATTGCTTAAAAAATTTTGCATTATTTTTTCTTTCTCTTCAGCTTTCAGTTTGCCGTGCAAAACTTCTATTTTAATATTCGGGAAAATTTTGTTGTTCAGTTTTTCGTATTCTTCGCTCACGGATTTTACCCCTAATTTATCGCTCGGATCAATCAGCGGGCAGATTACAAAAATTTGCCTGCCTTGCTCTATCTG
>JAGLTA010000136.1 GCA_023135505.1 Candidatus Parcubacteria bacterium
ATCAATGTTGATTTTGCGGATGTTAAAGCAATAATGTCAGAAACAGGATCTTCGCTGATGGGATTAGGAAAAGCCAGCGGAGAAAACAGGGCTGTTGAAGCCGCAAAACTGGCAATTGAAAACTCTTTATTAGATTTGTCTATCAATGGCGCGAAAGGAGTGCTCTTTACAATTTCTGGCAGCCCTGATTTAAGCATGCACGAAGTAAATGAAGCCGCGCAGATTATCACTAAATCAGCAGATTCTAACGCTAAAATTATTTTTGGCGCGATTATAGACGAGAGCTTGAAAGACACTGTAAAAATAACAGTTGTAGCTACGGGATTCGGCGATTCGCCAGGCCCTATAAATAAAGATGAAGTTTTGGACGCGGATGAAAATTTTATGGCTGAAAATTTTTCAATAAATTCAGAAAATAATTCGCAAGACAAGAAAGAATTTTCCAAACAAGAAGATGATGATATTTTTGTTAAGCCCAGCGAAGATAAAAAAAGCGAAAGCGATATTATCGGAGAAGATGAAATAGACAGCGATACGAATGATATTAATGGCGATGAATTGGACATTCCGGCGTTTATTCGCAAAAAAATGGTTTCGTAAAAATAATTTTAATACTAACTAATTATATGCAAGAAAAAAAATTTTTGGCGAGCAACCTGTGGGTATAACCTCGTCTAATCTTGATGATATAAAAAAGATAATAGGCAGAAAAAAAGAATTAATAAGCAAAGGATTAACAAAGCAAGAAGCAATAGATTTTTCTCAATTAGAACTAATTATTAATAATGCAGGGGGCTATGATGATGCGTTAGACAAAGAAGGAAAAAAATATTTTAATGATTTAAAGAAAAAAATATCATCAAAACAGCCTGTTCAATAATTATTTAGAGGATTTTTGCGATTTAAAAAGCATCTTTTTAAAAGATGCTTGTTTATTTAAAATTTTAAATTACCTATTACTTGTTACTAATTACTAATTACTAATTACCAAATACTATGCCAAAAATACAAGAAGTGTTTAATAGAATTCAAGCATCTAAAAAAGAACAAAGAAAAATAAAAATTGGCTTTAAAGACGCCTTAGATAGTTCGGTAGAATATCAAAAAGCCGACGAAGACTGTAAAAACGCGAGAAACTCAAAAAAACAGATAAAGGACAAAATAGAATCTGATTTTAAGAGCGAGTTTGACAAGCTGGATAAAATCAAAGTGAACATAGAAACTGATAATATTTTGTTAAGCGATATGGCGATAAATAGCATCACAAAAGGCGAGCCGATAGAAATTTCAGACGACTACCAAAATAGATACGAACCGTTAATAAGCGTTAAATTTAAGAAAATATGAAAATTTTTACATGTGTTTGTATTCCAAATAAAGAGGATAGTGAAAAAATTAAAAAAATAATGGAAAAAGTTTCAAAAGAATGCAACTCTAAACGCGCGCTAAGTTTTATTCCACATTTTACAATTAGGGGTGAGTTTAAAATTAAAGATAGCGAAATTGACAAATTAAAATTAGATCTTAAAAAACTTTGTTCTAACTTTTCGAAATTAACGCTAAAATTAACAAAATATGGATTTTATTCTTGGAAAATTATTTTTCTTAATGTAAGAAAAAGTCATCAATTACAATTATTACATAATGAATGTATGCGGATTATTGAGAAATATAGGTTTCCATGGATACGAGAAATATATAAAAAATCTAATAAGTTTTCTGGAAAACAATTAGTGTATAGTTTGAAATACGGATATCATTTTTGTTTTGAATTTTTTGCGCCACATTTTACTCTAGCTGGAAATGATATGAGCGAAGATAATTTTCAAAAAATAAAAGAGAGGCTTCAAAATAAAAAAGTGAATATTGAGTTTAGAGTTGAAGCGCTTGCTTTTTTAAACACAGAAAATAAAAATAAGATTTTTATGAAAATACCGATTCCGTATAATAAAGAAAAGTGAATTATTCCGCCGCGTTTTTTACGGCGCGAGCAACCGTGAGATGAACTTTTTTATTTAAGACCGCTGGGATAAAATTATTTTTTGTCGGTATTTTAATAAAATTTGCAATCGCGAAACTAGCGGCAAGCATCATCTTTTTAGTAATTCGCGGAGCCATAGCGTCTATCGCCCCTCTGAATATTCCTGGAAAAGCGAGCGCGTTGTTGATTTGGTTGGGAAAATCAGATCTGCCTGTGGCAACTATGAACGCTCCGCCATTAAGCGCGTCTGTCGGCAAAATTTCAGGAATCGGATTTGCCAAAGCGAATATCATTGGATTTTCACCCATAGTTTTAATCCATTCCTTTTTTAAAATATTCGGCGCTGATACGCCTATAAAAACATCCGCGTTTTTTAAAGCGTCAGGCAAGCCGCCGTTTATATTTTTTTTATTCGTGATTTTAGCAATGTCTTGCTTATAGGCATTGTTTTTTATATCCGTCCTGCCAGAGCGAATAATCCCTTTTGTGTCGCAGATTAAAAAATTTTTAGCGCCTGCTGAACGCAATAATTTTAAAATCGCGCAGCCAGCTGACCCAGCTCCGTTAATAACTATTTTTATTTTAGCAATATCTTTCTTAACTATTTTTAAACCGTTTATTAGCGCGGCTAAAACAACAACGGCTGTTCCGTGCTGATCATCGTGCATTACTGGAATGCCGATATTTTGCAGTTTTTTTTCTATTTCAAAGCATC
>JAGLTA010000137.1 GCA_023135505.1 Candidatus Parcubacteria bacterium
GTAAGCTACAGCCAAACTGAAGCGAACGGACAATATGGAATCGAAGGATATTTTAATGAATTGCTAAAAGGAGAGCAAGGATCGCTTTATTCAGAAAAAGACGCGCGAGGGTACCTTATTTTTTCTAAAAATTCAGAGATTATTTCCGCTCAAGACGGAGCGGACATTCTTTTAACGATCAATCGCGCGGTTCAGTTTAAAGTCTGTGAGGAATTAAAAAAATCCATTGAGCAGCATAGCGCTGACAGCGGGTCGGTTATAGTGATTAATCCTAGCAGCGGGGCTGTAATTGCCATGTGCAGCGTTCCTTTTTACGATGCTAATTTTTATAATAAAGCGGACATTGATCTTTTTAATAACACGATAATTTCCAGCCAATATGAGCCGGGTTCAATTTTTAAAGCGATTACAATGGCTGCAGGACTGGATAGCGGCGCTGTTAATCCCGATACTGTATACAATGACGAAGGATGCGTTAAGATAGGGGTTGAGACCATCTGCAACTCTGATTTAAAAGCGCACGGGCGGCAAACTATGGCTAATGTTTTAGAAGGATCGTTAAACACAGGAGTGATTTTTGTGGCAAGAAAGGCTGGCAGGGATATATTTAGAAAACAGGTGGAAGATTTTGGTTTTGGAAATCCGACAGGAATAGAATTAAGTTCAGAGGAGGGCGGAAACATTAGCGCTTTGAATAAAAAAAATGAGATTTATATGGCGACAGCTTCGTTCGGGCAGGGGGTTGCCGTAACATCATTGCAAATGGTTAGCGCTTTTGCCGCCATAGCGAATAACGGCAAACTGATGAAGCCTTATTTGGTTAAGAGCATAATAAACAGCGGCGGGCCGCGAAAAGACACTAAGCCAGTTGAAATCAGGCAAGTTATTTCCAAAAGAACCGCGATTTTGCTGTCAGCAATGCTTGTTTTAGTCGTGGAAAACGGGCATGGAAAGCGCGCAGGGGTTGAAGGATATTATGTCGCCGGAAAGACTGGCACGGCGCAGGTGCCGAAAAAATTCGGAAAAGGGTACGAGGAAGATCAAACTATCGGGCTGTTTGCCGGATTTGCGCCAGTTGATAATCCGCGATTTGCCATGCTGGTTAAAATTGACAATCCGAAAGATGTAATCTGGGCGGAGAGCACGGCGGCGCCGCTATTCGGCAGGCTGGCGAAATTTATTTTAGATTATTATCAAGTAGAGCCGAACGCGCCGCGATAGACTTGTTGTGTAATTAGTTTTGTAACGAAATTTTCAGATTTTGTGGTAAATTTTCCAAAAATTTTATAAGTCTATATAGACATATAGGCGTTAAAATTTTTGGAAAATTTAACCAAAATATGGGAATTGCAGTAGAAACCAATTACACAACAAGTCTATAGGTTGCGTATAAATTATTTGGGTAGTATTATTAAATTAATTAAACTAAAAAAATAATAATGAAAATTAAAATTAAATTTGCTACAATAGAAAATTTAAAAGATATTCAAAAATTAAATTTGATGTTATTTAAAAAAGAATATTATGAATACGATAAAACTCTTAATTGTGAATGGACATTTAAAAGCGATGGAGAAAATTATTTTAAAAAACGCATTATTAAAGATGACGGTTGCGTTTTAATTGCGTATGCAGACAACAAAATTGTTGGTTATTTGATTGGTGGTTTGAAAGAAATAAAACCAAGTAGATTGTTATCTGCTTTTGCTGAATTAGAAAATATGTTTGTTTTAGAAAATTATAGATGCAAGCAAATCGGAAGTAAGCTTTTTAAAGCATTTATCAATTGGTGTAAATCAAAAAATGTTAAAAGATTAAGAGTAGTTGCTTCTGCAATGAATATTTGTGCTATTAAGTTTTATAAAAAAAATGGTTTTATTGAATACGATTTGATTTTAGAATCTGATATTTAAAATAATTTACATCTACGCAATTTATTTTTATATAACTGCAGTAAAAAAAACATTAAAATAAAACCTATGCCTATATCACAACTTCGCAGAAAAAAACCGAACAACAGCAGAATTATTGTGCCGCGGCGAGTTGGCTCTTATAAAAAAAGAAGCTTATGGCGCAGCGTAAGCGGGTGGAAGAGAAAAAGAAATAATAAAGGGTTGTTAAAAAAAATATTATTCTGGGCAGTTTCGCTTTTTCTGCTTTTCGCGTTTTTGGGAATTATCGTACTTGGCGGCGCGCTTCTTTGGTTTTCAAAAGATTTGCCTGATCCTGATAAACTGATAGAAAGAAACCTGCCTTTAGCGACAAAAATTTACGATCGCTCCGGGGAGAGTCTTCTTTATGAAATCCATGGAGATCAGAACAGGACATTTATTCCATTTGAAAAGATTCCTGCTTACGCGATCCACGCGACTATCGCAATGGAAGATAAGACATTTTTTCAGCACAAGGGATTTTCTTTGTGGGGAATTTTCCGCGGGGTGATTATATCTAAATTAAAAGACGGCAGGACGCAGGGCGGTTCAACGATTACGCAGCAATTTATCAAGAACGCAATTCTTAGCAACGAGCGGACGATCCAAAGAAAAATTAAAGAACTGATCTTGGCGTGGCGGATTGAAAAAAAATTCAGCAAGAACGAAATTCTACAGCTCTATTTTAATGAAATTCCCTACGGATCAACCGCTTACGGCATAGAGGCCGCGAGCAATCTTTATTTTGGAAAATCCGCCAGCGATATCAATATCGCGGAATCCGCGATTTTAGCGGCATTGCCTAAAGCGCCGACATATTATTCGCCTTATGGATCGCATAAAGACAAACTGATAAACCGCCAGCAGTATATTTTAAAGCTAATGAAAGATCAGGGATACATTGACGAGCAGGAATATGAAGACGCTTTGAGCGAAGAGCTGGTTTTTACGAAACGATACGAGAATATAAAAGCGCCTCATTTTGTAATGTATGTTAAAGAGATTTTAACATTGAAATACGGCGAAAAAATGGTTGAGCAGGGCGGTTTGAAAGTCATCACAACTTTGGATTTATACAAGCAGGAAAAAGCCGAAGAAGCCGTTGCTCAATTTGCTGAAATAAATGAAGAAAATCATAACGCTAAAAACGCGTCGCTAGTCGCGATTGATGCAAAAACAGGGCAGATTTTAAGCATGGTCGGCTCGCGCGATTATTTTGATTTGGAGAACGACGGAAATGTCAATGTGGCGATCCGCCTGCGGCAGCCCGGTTCATCGCTTAAGCCACTCGTTTACGCTCTCTCTTTTGAATCCGGGTATACTCCAGACACTATTTTATATGACGCAAAAACAGATTTTGGCGTCTACGGAGCTGAAAAATATTCGCCTAATAATTACGACAATGTATTCCGCGGTCCTGTCACTATTAGAAAATCGCTGGCTGGCTCATTGAATGTCCCAGCTGTTAAAGCGCTATATTTAACAGGTATTGATAAAGTTATT
>JAGLTA010000138.1 GCA_023135505.1 Candidatus Parcubacteria bacterium
TTGATCAGGGGAAAGAACTTGGCTATACAACTTTGGACGACAAAAGCCGCTTCGGACTTTCGCTTGTTTTGGGAGGCGGCGAAGTAAAGCTGCTGGAGCATACTGGAGCTTACGCGGCTTTCGCTCGCGACGGAATTTATCATCCAGTTACGGGGATTTTAAGAGTGGAAGATTCCAAAGGCGAATTTATTGAAGAATATAAAGAAAAAGAGAAGCGGATAATCAGCGCCCAAGCAGTCCGCCTCCTTAACAGTATACTCTCTGACAACAGCGCCCGCGCTTACGCTTTCGGGGAGAACAATCTTTTGAATTTAGGCGATCGCCCAGTTTGCGCTAAAACTGGAACGACTAATGATTATAAAGACGCGTGGACAATCGGCTATACCCCCTCTTTGGCTGTCGGGGTTTGGGGCGGAAACAACAGCGGAGAAGAGATGAAGCGCGGAGCCGGCGGCTCAAAAGTCGCCGCGCCTATCTGGCATAAATTTATGGAATCTGTTTTAGGCAAAGCAGGAGACGGAGAGCCGATTGAGCAATTTATTAAGCCAGATGAGATTAAAACAGATAAGCCAGTTTTGATCGGAGTTAAAGCAGAGGAGGAAACATTAAAAATTGATAAATTTTCTCAAAAATTAGCGACAGAATATACGCCGGAAGAAGCCATTGAAGAAAAGATTTTTAATCAGTTTCATTCCATTCTTCATTATGTTGATAAAAATAATCCGCAAGGGGAAAACCCGGAGAACCCTGAAAGCGATCCGCAATATAAAAAATGGGAGGAGGCGATTATTGAATGGGCAAAAACCGCGAATGATTCAGAGATAGAAATAGAATCTCCGCCGACAGAATATGACGATATTCATATTCCTGAAAATAAGCCGAGCATCGCGATTTTGAATTTAACAGATAATCAGGAAATAAAAAATGACGAACTGTTTATTAATATTGAAGCTTCCGCGCCACGAGGATTAAGCAGGATTGATTATTTCATAGGCGGAACATTGATTGACAGCATCACTGGCGCTCCTTATGATTTGTATTGGGCGATTGAAGATGTTATCAACACAAAACATATCTTGCGCGCGATAGCGTATGACGATGTTTTAAACAGCGCTGAAGTTTCTTTAACGCTCAACTTTAACATTATTGACGAGCCGCTAAGTGTTGTCTGGATAAGACCTGCTAATAATCAGCAGTTTTCTAAAAGCGATTTTCCGATAAATGTTTCAGTCGCTTTGTCGCGAGTTAAACGATTGAAAAAAATAGATTTTTTCATTAAAGAGGCGTCTTCTTCTGACGCTAAATTGCTGTCTTCGGTGATTAAGCCGCAAGAAAAAAATATTTCACTTACTATAAGCGATTTTCCAGCAGAAAAAGGGTTTTATAAAATATATTTAGTTGCTACTGATATTAATGACAAGAGGACAACCGACAGCGGAGTGTTGATTAAGATTAAATAATTTTTTAAAGCGATTATGGATAAACAGCAAACCAAAGAAAAAATTAAAAAATTAGTTGAGCGGTATGAGAAATTATCCGGCGCGGAGATAAGAAAGTATAACGAGCAGCAGACAAAGGATCATTTTATCCGCCCTCTGTTTGAAATTTTGGGCTGGGATTTCACAAAAGATGTCTGGTCTGAAACAGATGTGCACGGCAAAAGAGTTGATTACGCTTTTATGGCAGGCGGCATTACGAAATTTTTTGTTGAAGCAAAATCGCTAAAGGTGGATTTGGATATTGAAACGCACGCGAGGCAAGCGATTAATTACGCGTGGAATAAGGGCGTTACTTGGGCGGTATTGACTGATTTTGAGGGCATAAAAATTTTTAACGCAATGACGCAGTCAAAATCGCTTTTAGATAAATTGGTTTTTGAAATTTCTTATACTGATTATATTTCTGATTTTGACAGATTAAATTTGCTTTCAAAAAAGAGTTTTGAGAAAAACGATTTAGACAGATACGCGATAAAATACGGCAAAAAATTAAAAAAATTAACAGTCAATGAAAAACTTTACAGCGATCTTAAGAAAGCGCGCGAAATTTTAACCGAGAGTTTTGGAATATGGAATGAAAATGTTGATCAGGAAACGCTTGATGAAGGCGTGCAGAAAATTTTAGACAGGATGGTTTTTATTAGAGTTTTAGAAGACAGGGGATTGGAAGAGCCGACTTTAATACCGATGATCAGGGAATGGAAAGCAAAAGGGCAGCAAGAGCAGCTATTTCAGCTAATGGCGAAAAAATTCAGGGAGCTGGACGATATTTATAATTCAAGCCTGTTTAAAGAGCATGCCTGCGAGAAATGGGAAGAGTATGACGATAAAATAATTACGGCAATCCTTATGCTTTACGGCAGCAATATTTACGAATATGATTTTTCAAAAATTCCAGCCGACATTCTGGGCGGAGTTTACGAAAGTTATCTCGGCTACATTGCCCAAAATCCGATTAAAATTGACAAAACAGGCAAGTCTGGAAAATTATTGGATTTTGACGGCAAAAAAGAGATAAAAATAAAATCCCGCAAAAAAAGAAAAGAGCAGGGAATTTATTATACGCCTAAATTCATTGTTGATTATATTATTGAAAATACGCTGGGCGAAAAATTAAAAGAGATTGAAAGCGTAAATGAGTTAAAGCAGATTAAAGTTTTGGATCCCGCTTGCGGTTCTGGCTCATTTTTAACAAAGGCGCTGAAAACCATCAATGAAAAATACAAGGATTTCGGAAGTCATGGAAATCAGAATACTAAAAGCGAAATTCTCTTATCAAATATTTACGGCGTTGACCTTGACCCGCAAGCGGTGGAGCTGGCAAAACTTAAT
>JAGLTA010000139.1 GCA_023135505.1 Candidatus Parcubacteria bacterium
CGTCATCTATCGGATCTATTTTATTATTGACATGGACAATATCCCTGTTTTCAAAATCACGCGCAACTTGGCAAATAGCGTCAACTTCGCGGATATTGGCAAGAAATTTATTGCCCAATCCTTCGCCTTGGCTCGCGCCCTTGACTAACC
Organism: Candidatus Parcubacteria bacterium; assembly: GCA_023135505.1. Lineage (GTDB taxonomy): Bacteria > Patescibacteriota > Patescibacteriia > JAACEG01 > JAACEG01 > JAGLTA01. The sequence goes on from JAGLTA010000139.1 coordinate 151, forward strand.
CCGCAATGTCAACAAATTCAATCACGGTCGGAATTTTTTGCGTTGCTTGCAAGGTTTCCGCTAGTTTATCAAGTCGCTTATCTGGAACTTTTACAACACCTACATTCGGATCAATGGTGCAAAAAGGATAATTTTGCGCGTCAACCTGTTTTTTGGTGAGCGCTTGAAATAGAGTGGACTTGCCAACATTAGGCAGCCCGACAATTCCTATTGAAAAAGACATAGTGATAATTTGTTATTAAACTTTAGTATTTTATTTTTCGAACTATTTGCTTTCCTTCTTGTCTTTGCGAGAAGCTAAACGAGCGTAGCGAGAGAGTCGCGACGAAGCAATCTCATTACTAAACGAACAAATCTATGGTTATAATACCTTCCTGCGTAAACAATGAAATTGCTTCGTCATTTCGTTCCGCTATCGCTCCACTTCATTCCTCGCAAAGACAAACGATTAAATTAAATTACAAAAGCGGAGATTGCGCTCCGCTTTTTTGTTAAAATATTATTTTATTCTAACTTCCGCATCCTCCGTCAGCGCTGGCAGAATTCTGGCTTAATGTTTTTGAACATTCGCTTGGCTGGCTGTTAAACGCATTGCAAACGCCTGATTTATATTCATCAGGGCTTCGTCCGCCCGCATAATCTACGCCGTTAATAATTATAGTTGGGGAACCGGCTACGCCGTATTTTTTATTCAATTCAACTTCCGCGGCTAAAAAATCTTCTATTTCATTATCAAGGCAGCTTGAAATTTTTGACGCGTCTATGCTTAATTTTTTCATTGGATTACTCCAGCAAGTTTCAATATTTTCTATGCTGCATTCTACATTTACGGATTCTGTGTAATCCCAAAATTTATCTTTATTGTATTTATAAACGCAAAGCTCCCGCACATTCTGTCTTAACTCTTTAATTCCGTGCATAGAGCAATATTTTTCTTCTTGGTCATAGCAGTAGTCTTCAACCTTTACATTTTTCGCTTGTTCTTCGCTCATCCTTGATTTCATTTTAGTAGCGTAATCCGAATAGATGACATAATGCGGCTCTATCTCAACGCTATCTCCAAATAAGCGCGCTACTGGCAGAAGCCCGTCTTCGGCTTGCTTGCCGAACGGACAATAACTCATTGTGAACATTTCCACTTTCGGCTTGTCGCTTTTCGGGATATTTTTTTGTTCAGGAGCGCTTTGACCTGTTGCTGTTGCTGTCGCCATTTTTTCCCTCTCTTTTTCTATATCAACGCCTTGCTGAAAAAACATTTTTCCGTCTCTGCTAATATGAATCGTTGAGGTAGAAACCTGATCTTCATTATCGTACGATACGGTTGCGGCGTAAACTCCGCCTTCTTCTTTAATCTCTAAAATTTTAAGCTTCTCTTTCGTTACTGGATTTACTTCGTTGATAAACCCGATCCATTCCTGCCCGGCTTCTTCCGCTGTTAAAATATTCGCGGTTCCGCCGCCCCTGATTTTATTAGTGATTTTTCCGTTTTCAAATATCATCAATACTAAAACCGCTAATAAAAGTATTGTTGATAGCATCCACAGGTTCATCCCCTGCTTTTTTGCTTGTGTTGTTTTTGGCATAAAGTTATATTTATGTTAAATAAATTAAATTAAATAATTAAATTTCAAGTTTATTCTTCTTTTTTTGTTTCCAATTTTCTATTCATCTCTTTTTCAATCTGTTCAACTATCCAATCTTTAAATTTAACTCCTTTTTCAATTTCAATGTCATTATTTTCTAAATATTCTTTAAACCCCTTTAAATTTTTAATTTCATCAATAAATTCCATTCTTATATTTCGCCTCATTATAACTTCTTCTTTCGGCGTTTCGCTCGCTAATTTTAAATGGCTTTTTTCAAATTTATCTCCCATATTTTTATTTTATGAAAGCAATTACTTTTTTTTCAAATGCTCCTCTCTCTTTTGTTTTCTTTTTTCTTACCACTTCTATGTCATTAAAACTAAATTGCTTTTGTTTAAGAATGGCATATATCACTTCCATTATATCAGCCATTTCTTCCTTGCATGGATCCTCTATAAATTCTGCCACTTCTTCTTTTAACTTATCCATTAAAGCGCTTTCATATTCTTCGTTATCAGCAATATGACTTATTGAATTAATTCCTTTTGCTTCTATGATTTCTGGAATTTTATCCCTTACTAATTTGTAATATGACATAAATTTTAATTATTTTTTATATTTTAATTTTTTGTAATCTAAAATCACTTATTAAATGATAATT
>JAGLTA010000014.1 GCA_023135505.1 Candidatus Parcubacteria bacterium
CATAAATTTTTAATTTATTAATTAATTTTTAAAATTGATAATTTGATTTATGTATTTATTTTAATATTATCGCGACTTAAAGTCAATCTTTGTTCTCTAAATATCCGGCGATGATTGCCGTTAGCGGGACAGTGAGGATAAGCCCTATGCTGCCGGCGATTGACCGAATAATCTCTTCCGCCACAAAATTAAAATTTAAAAATTTCATATAAGATTCGCCGTATTGGCTGAAAAGAAGCAGCAGGAATATTGAAGATCCTGTATACGCAAAAATAAGCGTATTGGACATTGTTCCCATAATGTCTTTTCCAACAGCCATCCCTGATTTTATAAGTTCATATTTTTTAATTTCGGGATGAGCTTTTTTAACTTCGGAAATTGACGAAGAGATTGACATAGCGACATCCATCACAGCACCCAGGGCGCCGATAATAATTCCGGCAAACAGCAGTCCGCTGAAGTTCAGATTAGGGAATTGCGAAAACAGAGTTCTGGCGTTTTCATCCGATAGTCCGTTTAAATGAGTTAATTTTCCGGCAATAATCGCGAATATAGCGGCAAGAACCACCCCGCCCACAGTTCCCAAAATAGCCGAAGCCGTTTTTTTCTTAAAACCGCTTATTAGCGTGAGCGATATAAATGTTATAGCGATTGCGGTAATTAAGGCAAGCGCGATAGGGTTAAATCCAGCGAGCGCTTGCGGGATAAAAATTTTCAGAATAATCAAGACAGAGATAATTAAGCTGACAATCGCTTTAAATCCTTGCTTTCCTCCTATTATTATTAAAAAACAGAAAAATAGTCCGATAAAAAAAATAAGCTTGTAAAATACATAAAATCCTTGAATTTGCGCTGAGTATTCTCTCGAGCCGTATTCTTCCAAATAGACCAAAATTTTATCGCCTTCCGCGATTTTGATATCCATCGGATTATTTGACAAGCCGTTCTCTATAATTTTTGTTTCGTTTTTGTATTTGCCACTTAAAATTTCTATTTTTATTTTTTGAGCGATAAAAATATCGCTGCCGTTTATAGCGCCAGAGCCGTCCTCGCCAATTTTTTGCGTTTCCTCTTTAATTTCTAAAACCTTTGCTTTTTCATAAGATGTAATTGGATTTTGGATATCTGACGCTATCACTGGAAAAGTTAATAGATTTGCCAGCAATATTAATAGTAAAATTTTTTTCATAGTTTTTATTATATCAATTCGTTGGTTCCATAGTTCCGTTAGGGCTGTGGAATCTGAATGCAGATTATTATTATTTCATAAACGCTTGCAAAAAGGTTCCACAACCTCGTTTCGCTATCGCTCAACTTCGGACCATGGAACCAACAGGTATTTTTATTATATCAGCAATAATTAAAATACGCCAATTATTACACTGGACAATTTAATGAATTGTATGCTATTATTAAAAATAATAAGAATTATTTAAGAGTAAATGTATGCTAAATAAAAGTTTATTATTCGTCATTTGTTTTATTATTGTTTTATCAAATCAGAGTGCCGTGAGCGCTGAAGGTTTTGCGAATTTGTTAAAAGGCAAAGTTTTGCTTGAAGTTGAGAAGGCAGGCGAAGCATGGTATGTTAATCCAACCACGTTTAAACGCCATTATTTAGGACGCCCAAAAGACGCTTTTAATTTAATGCAGACGCTTGGATTGGGAATCAGTAATAGCGATTTAGAAAAAATTCCAGTAGCGGAAATGAATATGTCAACTTGCTGTGATGATGATAATGACGGATTATCAAGTTACTTTGAGCTTGCTTTCGGTACATATGTAAATTTAACCGATTCTGATGGCGACGGTTTTGACGATAAAAGCGAAATATTAAACGGATATAATCCTTTAGGTCAAGGTAGATTAAATTGGGATGAGGATTTTGCAAAAAAGCAGGCAGGAAAGATATTATTACAGGTAGAGGCGCACGGAGAGGCTTGGTATGTTAATCCAGATAATAATAAAAGATATTTTTTAGGTTTCCCTATGGACGCTTTTAATGTTATGAGATTTTTAGGACTTGGGATCAGCGATCGAGATATTACTCATATTGAGAAAGATTTTATTGAGGAAAATTTAATCGATTTTAATTGGAGATACAGCATGGACAGGGAAAGATATAAAGATTGGGGATATAAAAAAGGCGGGGATAAAATAATTTATCAAGAAAGAGCAAAAATAGAATTAGAAGACCCCGACCTAGATAGTTTTGAGGTTATCCATTCTATTTACGCAAAAGATGATAATCATATATATGACAAAGGAAAGATTGTTTATGAAGATATTGACAGTAAAACTTTTGATTTAATTATGTCTATGAAAGACGATTCTTATTATCTTTTTTATTATTTTATTGACAAAGAGAATGTATATGATATCTTTGGCAAAATTGTATTTGGCGCGGATCCAAACACTATTAGAGCGATTTCAGATTGTTATCCTTACGCTAAAGACGCGAATAATGTTTTTTTCAACAATGTTCTAATTAAAGAAGTTGATAAAGATTCGTTTATGTCGATAGTATGTGATGTTTATTCCTATTTTTCAGGATACAAACAACATTTTAACGGTTATTCTTTAATGAAAGATACTAATAATGTCTATTATCGTGAAAAAGTTATTGAAGGCGCGGATCCTGCAAGTATAACTTATTTAGGCGGGGATTTTAGTAAGGATAAATACTATGTATATAAAGATGAATTAAAATTAGAGCATATTAATGTAGAAGGTTTTCAATTCTTGCCATATCGTTATTCTAAAAATTATAATTCAGTTTTTCATGAAGAAGTTTTGATTCCAGGAGCAGACCCTGCTACTTTTGAGGTGGTAAGCGTCTATTATGCCAAAGATAAAAATAATATTTATTGGAAAACTAATATTATTGAGGGGGCTGATATTAACACCCTTGAAGTGCCAAAAAACAAGGATTATCGTTACGCTCGGGATAAAAATAATGTTTATGAAAACGGAGAGATAATATTAAATTATCCCGCTATTATTTTTTAATATTTTTTTTATTATTTTAAGCGAACAGTTATGAGCATAAATTTAAAAACTATCAAAAAATTAGACAAGCAGAATATGTATAGTTCTATAAAAGAGTTGTCTTTGCAGTGCGATCAGGTTTTCAATGAATGGAAAAACATAAAAATCGCGCCGCATTATAAAAAAATTCAAAATATTGTGGTGAGCGGAATGGGCGGATCTGGATTAGGAGCGCATATTATAAAGTCAATTTTTAAAAATGAACTGAAATTTCCAGTTGAAATAATGAACAGTTATCATCTGCCAGCTTATGTTGATAAAAATACGCTACTGATTATTTCCAGTTATTCAGGGAATACCGAAGAGACTTTATCCGCTTTTGCGGAAGGAAAAAAAAGAGGCGCGAAAATGTTTGTTATCGCTTTTGGCGGAAAATTAGAAA
>JAGLTA010000140.1 GCA_023135505.1 Candidatus Parcubacteria bacterium
GCGGAAATTACTTTGTCGTATTCTTTCCGCCATTCTTCATCGCTGTTAAAATTTTCTTTTGCTCCGCCTAAAACAATATCTACTCCGCGTCCAGCCATATTTGTCGCAACCGTAACTGCTCCGACCTTTCCAGCATTAGCTACAATTTTAGCTTCTCTCTCGTGATTTTTCGCGTTCAATAATTCATACTTAACGCCTTCCCTGTCTAGCATCCTGCCCAGCAACTCATTTTTCTCAATTGAGATTGTGCCGACTAAAATCGGTTGCCCTTTGCTATTCCTCTCTTTAATCTCTTCCGCGATAGCTTTGAATTTGCCGCTCTCATTTTTATAAATTCTGTCAGGCATATCTTTTCTTACCATCTGCTTATTTGTAGGAATAACAGTTACATCTAATCTATAGATTTTAGAAAATTCCTCCGCTTCTGTGATCGCCGTGCCTGTCATTCCGCTTAATTTATTGTAGAGCCGAAAATAATTCTGAAAGGTGACTGTTGCTAAAGTAATGCTCTCCTGCTGTATTTTCAGCCCTTCTTTCGCCTCAATGGCTTGATGCAGCCCTTCTGAGTAGCGGCGCCCGAAAAGCATGCGGCCGGTAAATTCATCAACAATAACAACCTCGCCTTCTTTAACCACATAATCGCGATCTCTTTTAAACAGCGCTTTTGCCCGCAGCGCCTGTTCTATGTGATGAACATCGCGAATTCCGCCGGATGTATAAATATTATCCACGCCGAGCCATTTTTCCATCTTTTCTATCCCTTGCTCTGACAAGGTCGCGGCGCGCATTTTTTCATCAATATTATAATCTTCGTCTTCGCGCAATCTTTCAACTAAGGCTGTGAATTGATAATACTTTTTAGTTGATTCGCGCGCTGGCGCTGAAATTATCAGCGGCGTCCTTGCTTCGTCTATTAAAATGCTGTCAATTTCATCAATAACAGCATAATTCAACTCCCTTTGAGCCGCCTGCTCCTTTTTCTGAACCATATTATCGCGCAGATAATCAAAACCGAATTCGTTGTTGGTTCCGTAAATAATGTCCGCTTGATGCGCCTCTTTCCTTGTCGCTTTGCCTAAAAAATCATCAATAATTTCTATGCCAGCGTCCCTTTTTTTATCTAATCCATTTTTTAAATTCCTGTAAATAAACGCTTCGTCATGAACAATACAGGAGATTGAGAGCCCGAGCAGATCATATACCTGCCCCATCCAAATAGCGTCTCTTCTTGAAAGATAATCGTTAACCGTGATCACATGCACCCCCCTGCCGCTTAAACCGTTAAGGTAGATAGGAAGCGTTGCCGTTAGCGTTTTTCCCTCACCGGTCCTCATTTCCGCGATCTCGCCGCGATGCAAAATTATGCCGCCCATTAGTTGGCAGTCAAAATGCCTTTGGCCTAAAGTTCGTTTTGCGGCTTCTCTTACTAAAGCGAACGCCTGCGGAAGAATTTTTTCTATTATCTTATTTTCTTCATCTCTATTTTTTATCTGCTTTATCTTATTTTGCCACTCTTTTGTTTTCTCCTTTAATCCGCTATCTGGCAATTTTTCAAATTCAGATTCTAAATCATTTATTTCTTGGACAATCGGCTTTAATTTGTCTATTGTTTTTTTATTCGGATCCCCGAAAATTTTGTTAAAAAATTTCATAA
>JAGLTA010000141.1 GCA_023135505.1 Candidatus Parcubacteria bacterium
AAAGAGGAGATAAGGCGGGTAATGAAAAAGTATAAGATCAGGCCGTGGGCGAAAGCGATAATGCTGGCTGTCCAGGGCATAGTTTTAGTGGCGCTTTATCAGGTATTTTTAGGAGGAATTAATAATAAATTGGACGATTTATATCCGAGCATTATCAAGCCTGATTTTATTAACTTGAGTTTTTTAGGGATTAATTTAGGAGAGCGAAGCTTATATTTAGCCGCATTTGTCGGAGTGATTCTGTTTCTAGAAATTTTTTTAACGCAAAGGAGGATAAAAAATATTTTAACCAGATCCGATGCTGTTTTTAGTTTTTTATTTCCGTTAAGCGCTTTTGCGGTTTTAGCCATATTGCCGTCCGTAAAATCAATTTTTATCTTGACATCCATCTTTTTTACTATTATTGTATCAATAATATTAAGATTATTTATAAAGGCGTTAAAACTTAAAGGCGCTAAATAGGAAAATTTTTATTTTTTTAAATTAGTGTTAAAACATAAATTACAAAAATTTCCAATTTCCAATTATTTATACTTATATTTTTAAAAAAAATTGAGAATTAAATTATTAGAAATTCATTGCAAATTGCTAATTGATAATTGAAAATTAAAATCCATATTTTTTCGAAATTTTATTATATCTTGAAAATAATTTTGATTTTTACATTTTGAATTATTTTTTATGTCCGAACAAATAGACAAAATGATGTATTCCTTTGTGATGGAAGACGTCTTAAAAGGGTTTTTTATCAAAGTCCCGCCCGGGTATGTCTCTTGCGTATATGATTTAGGCCGCGGGGTTTTAAAAAAAGTATTAAGGCCCGGGCTGCATCTGAAAGTTCCTTTTTGGCAGAAGGCGAAACTTTTTAACACGCAGACTTTGGAATACAATATTAGCAAGACTTTTGATATTAGAAAGATAAAATTGATGGGTGACGAGCCTATTAAAATTGTGTCAAAGGACGGCAAAACAGCATTGATTGAGGGGACAATATTGCTTCGGCTTGATGTTGATCAAATTCCTCATATCTGGCAGAATATCGGAGAGGAGTTTGTTGAAAAAATTATCCGTCCGACCGTGAGAAGCCGCGTCCGCCTAATTTCTTCCAAATATGATTTAAGGGATATTATATCTTTTATGCGCGACGAGGTTGAAACGCAATTAAAGCAGGAGTTGGAGCGCATTTTTTATCCGCGGGGAATTCTGGTTGAAAATATCCTATTAAGCGAAATTAAAGCTATGAAAGGCTAAAAATTGTTTAATAAAATGAGCAATAGTTTTTAAAATAACTTAAAAGATTATTATTCAATTATTTATAAAGCTATTGATCGTTCGCTTGATATTTATTTAAAAGCAGCGAAAGAGACTATTAAATAAACAAATTTATGTATTTGAGGATAATTTTTTATTCGTATAACAGTCAAATAACTAACAATTATATGAAAATACTTCGTATATAAACCAGTTATATGAAATTATTTTTAACTTTTAACTAACTAATTAAACTTATGAAAAAAATAAAAGATTTAATATTTTCTCAAAAAGGTAAAGAAAAGCCCATAATAAGATTATACATTGTATTAATATACACTGCTCTTATTTTGGGGACTATTTTTACATTTGCATATTGCCTAATTGAAACCAACAGACAAAACATTTTACATACTGACACTGTTCAGAAACAATTATCATGGGCATTACTTGATCCCATAATAACCTCTGATACTGTAGGTATTTTTATGGACGCAAATGTTTCTAGCTCTGAATCAAATATAAATTTGAATAAATATAAGAATGGTTATGAGTATAAAAACTATTTAATTTATGACAAAATTCCACAGCTTGCATCTCAATTAAATGATTCAGAAAAGGCAAAAAATATAAAAAAAGTTGCTAGCATTCTTGAACAAAATATCAAAAACTATAGTTCGGGTAGATTAAAAGTTTTTAGTCCATCTTCCGCAATAATAGACGGGCTTTTATTCGTAATTACTCTAATTATTCCACTTTTTATTTTTTTCAGAACAATAGTATACTATATCTTGTTGTATATAATTTTTGGTAAAACAAAAAGTTAAAAATAACATCATATAACACGAGATATCTGATTCGTAAAATTTTTTAAAAATATTTTTATGGTCATTAAACCAGAATATTTAGCTCTAACTATATCAACTCTTGCCATTATTATAAGCGTGTATATATCATGGAGAAATAGAAAGTATGACTTTGCCAAGCAAGAATATCTTAAATTACAACAGATAGCTGAAAAAATTATATCTGCATTATTACTCATAGAAAATGATAGACAAAAATTAATACTATTTTTTGAAAAATCACTTGAAGCAAAAAAGACAAATGCTACTTATCATGACTTAAATAATACTTTTAATAGAGCTACTTTTGATAAAAAAAGTTTAGAGATAGTCACATTAATAGAAATATATTTTCATGATCTAGGAAAACAATGGAATTCTTGTATGGACTGCATGTCAAAAATGTTTACAATTATTTTTTTATTAAAAACAGACATTGATAATGGTAAAGTGGTTAATTGGCAAGATAAAGCTAAATTTTTTAATGACGCATCTAGAGAGCTAAATAAAAAACCACAAGATATTTCAAATTCAATTAAATCTGAATTAAAAAGGTTTAGAAAAAAATATTTTTAATTAATTTACTTATCTAAATTCCGATTTGTTAATACAATTTAAAAATACTTTTTCCTTTTAATAAAATAATAGGTAAAATTAAAATTATGTTAACTATCAGAATGATATTCATCGTAATTTTTGTTTTTTCAAGTCCAATTTTTACAGCTAATGTTTTTGTACCGCTTTCTTTATCAT
>JAGLTA010000142.1 GCA_023135505.1 Candidatus Parcubacteria bacterium
ATCCTGAAACAAGTTCAGGACGACATTATTAAAAAACTTCTAATCAATGCGTTATACACGAAAAAAATCAAAAAAGATAGTTCAAAAAAAATTCAGGGTTGACAATAAAATTTTTGCGCCAAAAGTGCGATTAATTGACGACAGCGGAAAATTTATCGGAATTATAGATACCGCGGAAGCGATAGAAATAGCGCATAAAAAAAATTTGTCATTAGTTGAAGTTTCGCCGAAAGAAGATCCTCCGATTGCTAAAATTTTGGATTACGGAAAAATGCAGTATAAAAAACAGAAAGACGCGAGAAAACAGAGAGCGCAGCAGAAAAAAGCGGAAACAAAAACAATAAAACTCTCTTTTAGAATCGGCAAGCATGATCTGGATTTTCGCGCGAAAAAAGCGAAAGATTTTCTTTTAGATGGCAATAAAGTAAAAATAGAATTAGTTCTTAAAGGAAGAGAGCGGCAGCATACGGATTTAGCTTTTCAGATAATCAGGGATTTCATAGAGGAGTTAAAAGATGAAAAATACAGCATTATAACTGAACAGCCGATAAAAGCGCAAGGCGGTCGGTTGTCATCCATTATTGTTTATAAAAAAAATTAATAGATCTAAAAAAATGAAATTAAAAACAAACAAAGCGGCGGCGAAAAGATTCAAACTCACTAAAAAAAAAAAAATTATCAAAAGAACCGCGGGGCAGGATCACTTCAATTCTCAGGAGCGGGGAAATACCACGCGCAACAAGCGCCGCGATAAAAAGATTTTAAATAAAGCAGACGCAAAAACCATTAAACGGCTGATCGTAAAATTTTAATTTTTTTTATTTGTCATCCTGAATTTATTTCAGGATCTGTGCTTACTGCTCGCTATATTATGATTAAGATTAGAAAAAGTATAAATTCAATATTTATCAATCTGATTATAATTTAGTTGCAAGTAATGACAGATTCCGAAACAAGTTCGGAATGACAAATGTTTTGGACTTTGACAATTTTTTTGTAGGAATTTTTTTATAATATAAAACAAAAGGGGGGGAAGGAAATGAAAAGAATTTTAGTTATAGAAAAGCATCCTGAAATTAAGATGATAATAGTTTTTTCATCAAATTGGGCATCAAATTTTAAAGAAGTTGAATTTTTCAAAAGAATCAATTTTGACATTATAGTTATAAATGTTCTTGTTTTAAATGAGGAGTTTCCTGTTATTAAAGAAATGTCAAAAAATTCGAAGGTGATATTGGTAGCACCTTTGGCAATATCCAATTTTGACACTGAACAGATTACAAATTTAATTGATAGGGATATTACTATAACTAGTTATAAGATGATTAATCAAATAATCAATGATTGTTTTAATTAAAAATAAAAAATTAAATTACGGAATGGATTTTATAAAATTCGTTCCGTAATTTATCAAATCTATTTAATTGAAAATTTTTACAAAAAAATTGTTAAAACAAACTTGTCATCCTGAATTTATTTCAGGATCTGTGCTTGTAGTTCACTATGCTATGTTTAAGAAGTATGAAGCATAAAATTCAAAATATTATTAACCAAACTATAATTTAGCGAAAAACAATGACAGACCCTGAAATAAATTCAGGG
>JAGLTA010000143.1 GCA_023135505.1 Candidatus Parcubacteria bacterium
TAATAGGGCATTGGAAATAAAAACAAAATATAACAAGATTGAACCGATAAAATGGGGGTTAAAGCAAGATTTTATGGGACTAATTAAAGATATTGGCGACCTTTCAAAAATACTTATGGTTTACGATGGATATAGAAATGATTTTAACCAAGATACTAAAAAGGCATTAGAACATGAATTGATTGATGTATTATGGGCAATTATTGTGATTGCAGATAAAACAGAAGTTGACTTGAAAAAAAGTTTTTATAAAACAATGAACGATTTAGAAAAAAGATTAAATAAATCCGCTTAATTCTTAATTCATTTTTATGTTTAATTTTAAAAAAAAATTTTCGCAAAATATCAGCATAGATTTGGGAACCTCAAATATTCTGATGCACACGGGAGAAAAGGGAATCATTGTCAACGAACCGTCTATTGTGGCTATTAACAATAAAACAGATCAAATCATATCTGTCGGGCATGAAGCGAAAAAAATGATAGGGCGCATCCCGCCGTATATTAAAGTTATTAAGCCACTCGTGCACGGCATAGTTTCAGATTTTGAAGTGACGGAAAAAATGTTAAAATATTTTATTGAACGGATACAAAGCAATCATCTGATAAATATATCCCGCCCGCGCGTTATTATCGGCATTCCAATTGGCATTACAGAAGTTGAAAAAAAAGCGGTTGAAGATGCGGTAATGTCAGCAGGCGTAAAAGAGGTTTTTTTAATTGAATTGCCAATCGCCGCGGCTTTGGGAGCTGGATTACATATAGAAAACGCAAGCGGAAATTTAATAGTTGACATCGGCGGCGGCATAACTGAGATTGCCGTTATCTCTTTAGAAGGAGTTGTTAATTGGAAAAAACTTGATGTTGCTGGCAATAAATTTGATCAAAATATAATTCAAGCGGTTCGCGATGAATTTAATGTTTTATTAGGAGAAACTATCGCAGAAGATGTTAAGATAAAAATTGGTTCAGCAATGCCTTTAGAGAAAGAGTTAAAAATGAATGTGCGCGGAAGGGATCTTATTTCCGGGCTGCCGAAAGAGATTATTTTAAATAATACTCAAATTAAAAATGCTTTAAATCGGTCCCTGACAATAATCGCCGATAGCATAAAATCTATATTAGAAATAACTCCGCCCGAGCTTGTCGCGGATATTTATCAAAAAGGAATAATAATTTGCGGCGGCGGCGCATTATTAAAAGGGTTTGAAAAATTTATAAACAGCGCTATAAAAATTCCCGTTGTTTTGGCGGACGATCCGCTAACTTGCTCTATTCGCGGCTCTAGCGTTTTGTTTGAAGACGAAAAAATGCTTAAAAATATTATGTCTTTTGTAAATAATAGCCCTATTAGCCGGCAAATTTAGCAGTTATTGCATAAAAACAATGAAACAGATTTAATAAATTAAAATGTTCGTTAAGAAAAAAATTAAATTACAACTATTTGTTATTTCGGCAGTTATGGTACTGTCTGTTTTTTTATTTAAAACAAAAAATAATATAATTGCAAATAGTTGGCCTGCAAAAATTTTTATTAAAATTCAATCACAGACAAGCGTTTTTTTCGCGCGTTTTAATAAATCTTTTTCTATTTTTTTTAATAATGAAAACGCCTTATGCGATATTGAAAAAATAATAGAAAATCGGCTGATTGTACAGCAAGAAAAAAATAAGATTTTAATAGAAGAGAATGAAAACTTAAAATCAACGCTTAATTTTTTGTCTGATAGCGGTTATTTGCACAATAACAAGGATACTTTTGCGAGCGCTTATATAATAAGCAAAGATCAGGCAGACCAATCTATAATAATAATAAACAAAGGACTAAAAGATGGATTGCGCGCGGGAATGCCGATAATTAAAGATAGAGGAATTTTAATCGGCAAGATAATAAAAACTGGCGATTTTATTTCCTATGTAATTTTAACCACAGACAATAGAAGCCAATTCGCGGTTTCAATAAATAATGAAGAAAAAATTAGCGGATTGGCCTGTGGAAATTATAATTTAACCGTCAGAATGGATTTGATTCCAATTGATAAAGATATTCAAATAGGTGACATTGTTGTAACCTCGGGATCTGAAAAATTCATCCCTCCAGGATTAATAGTCGGCAAGATCGTGAAAATCAATAAAAACGATAATGATATTTTTCAAAGCGCTGAATTAGCGCCATTATTACCTATGGATAATTTGAATATTGTAACCATTCTAAAAAATGAATAAGAAAATTAAAAAAATTTCTATTAATTTTTTAATTTTTTTTATGTTATTTGCCGCGCAATCGGCAATAATCGCAAATGCAATTTATCCATTAAACAGATTACAGTTGTTTTTATCGCTATTATCAGTAATACTGCTATTTAATAAAAATGATAATTATATTTGGGCGTGGTGGATTGCGTTTGCTATTATTTTAAATAGTTATTCTATTTATCCGATTTTTATCATTCCGTTAATTATAACTTTTACAATTTTAATATCAGAGTTTTCTTTTAATAATTTTTTTACAAACCGATCATATTATTCGCTTATAGTTGTCTGTTTTATCGCTACAATTTTTTACAATGTATCTTTATTATTGATAAAACATATAATTAACAGTTTGTATTTTCAAAAAATGAGTTTTACATTTGGTATTTTTTTTATTGATTTATTATGGCAGATACCATTTAATTCATTGGCGGCAATTATACTTTTTGCGTTTTTTAAAAAATTAAAATATGCAAGATAAAAACCTTTTTCAGCCATTTAAGGCAATTAAAAAAATTAATCGCAATAATCAATTTCTTGGAGATTCTTCAGTTATTATTCCTATTAACAAAAATAGCGATGATGATAAAAGTTTTATCGGGTCATCAATTGATAAAAAAAGACTGGCGATATTTTTGTCGTTTATATTATTATTAATTTTAGCGCTATTCTTGCGAATTTTTTACTTACAGATTATTAAAGGCGATTATTATTTTGGAATTGCCGAGGGGAATAGAATAAAAACAGAGATTATTAAAGCAAAAAGAGGAGTTATTTATGATAAAAATTTAAAACAATTGGTTTATAATAGACCTAATTTTTCTTTAGTAATAATTCCAAACTTGTTTTTCAATGAATTTTGTCCAGCTAAAAAAAATGAAGAATGTAAAAATAATGGCTTGAATTTTATAATAAGCATTTTTCAAAATAAAGAATATGATGAAAATTTTATCAATAATTTAAGATTAAATTTATATAAGATTAATATAGAGTTAAAACAGGAAACAATACTTGCTGAAAATATCGCATATCAAGACGCGCTTAATTTGAAAAATATCATTCAAAATATAGATTGGCTCAATTTAAAAATTGACAGCGCGAGAGAATATTTTCCTTTAGCAAGTATGTCGCATTGGATCGGATATACAGGCAGGATAAACCAGGAAGAATTAAAAGACAGTAAAAACGAAAATTATTTATTAAATGATTATATCGGCAAAATAGGGATTGAAAAATATTACGAAAAAGTTTTAAAAGGCAAGGATGGAAGAAAGGAGATAGAGGTTAACGCATTGGGCGAGGAAAAAGATGTTGTGAGTATAACTTCTCCTGAAAACGGACTAAATTTGTATTTAACAATAGACTATGAATTACAGCAGGAAGTTGAAGGCATCATTAATAGACAGTTAACAAAAATAAAAAAATATAAAGCCGCAGTTGTCGCGATAAATCCGCAAAATGGCGAAATTTTAGCATTAGTGAGTATTCCGAGTTTTTCATCAAACGATTTTGCCTATAAAATAGATGCTGAAAAATACCAATCTTTGCTTAATAATATTGATAAACCGCTGTTTCATAGGGCAGTTACTGGTACATATCCTTCAGGGTCAATAATCAAGCCGGTAATCGCTGTAGCCGCGTTAGAAGAGGGAATAATTACACAATACACATCTTTTTTAAGCGTTGGCGGAATATCAATAGGAGGGTGGTTTTTTCCAGATTGGCAAGCTGGCGGGCACGGATCTGCGA
This sequence comes from Candidatus Parcubacteria bacterium, assembly GCA_023135505.1. Taxonomy (GTDB): domain Bacteria; phylum Patescibacteriota; class Patescibacteriia; order JAACEG01; family JAACEG01; genus JAGLTA01. Next base: position 4,003 of record JAGLTA010000143.1, read on the forward strand.
ATGTCAGGAAGGCGATTGCTAATTCAGTTAACACATTTTTTTATATAGTCGGCGGCGGTTATAATAATTTTAGCGGATTAGGAGTAGAAAAAATAAAAGAATATGGAGAAAAATTCGGCTTAAACAATAAGACAGGCATAGACTTGCCTTATGAAGCAAGCGGCTTTTTACCGACAAAAGAATGGAAGAAAGAGGTGAGAGGCGAGAATTGGTATATTGGCGATACTTATCATTTAGCAATCGGGCAGGGAGATTTATTGATAACGCCGCTTCAAGCCGCTGTTTTCACATCTATTATCGCAAACGGAGGAATTTATTATCGCCCTCATTTGCTAAAAAAAATTTTAAATGAGGACGGTAAAACTATAAAAGAAATAAATTCCGAAATCGTGAGAGAGAATTTTATAGGCAAAAAAAATTTACAGATAGCGGCTATGGGAATGCGCGATTGCGTGACTTACGGAAGTTGCCGTTATCTTGCTAATCTTCCGATCAAAGCCGCTGGCAAGACTGGCACGGCTGAGCATTCTAAAGGCAAGGATCCGCACGCTTGGTTCACATGTTTCGCTCCTTTTGATAATCCTGAAATTGTTTTGGCTGTTTTAATTGAAGAAGGCGAGGGCGGATCAAAAACAGCGGCTCCTGTTGCAAAAGAAATTTTAAAATGGTATCTTAATAAAGATTAAAAATTAAAATTTTAACACAAAAAATTATGAATAAAAATTTAATCACCCCAGCTGGTTTAGAAAAATTAAAAAAAGAACTTTATAAATTAAAAACAGTCAAGCGTCCAGCGCTTACAGAAAGAATAAAGAATGCTAAAGAGCTTGGCGATTTAAGTGAAAATGCGGATTATCAAGACGCTAAAGATGAGCAGGGTTTTATGGAAGGAAGAATTTCGGAATTGGAAAATATTATAAAAACAGCTACCGTGGTAGATAGAAAAACTGGCGATAAAATCGGCATAAGTTCAGTCGTGAGACTTAAAAGCGGGGATAATATTATTGAATATACGATCGTAGGCGCAAGCGAGGCTGATTTGTTGAATAAGAGAATTTCCAATGAGTCGCCTTTGGGTGCAGCTTTAATGGATAAAAAATCCGGCGATAAAATCATAATTGAAACCCCAAGCGGAAAAGCGAAGTATGAGATTTTAGAGGTGAGTTAAAAATAAACTTTATATTATAAAAATCGACCATTTAAAATAGTCGGTTTTTAATTTGATAAAAAAATGGAAAAATGGAAAGTTTAATCCCTTGCAAAATATTTCAAATAATATAAAATTAAGATAAATTTAATTAGATTTATTTATGGAAAAAATAAGTGAAAAAAAAGATCGTTTGGAAAAATTACAAAAACTTAAAGATCTTAATATAAATCCGTATCCTGCCAAATCAAGCAGGACGAATTTTATTATTGATATTTTAAATAATTTTATTGAATTTGAGAAAAAGAAAAAAAATATTTGCATTGCTGGGCGATTGCGTAGTTTAAGAAGCCACGGTAATTTAACATTTGCGAATTTGCAAGACGCCAGCGGAAAAATCCAGATCGCTTTTTCAAAAAAGGAGATAGGCGCTGAAAACTATAAGATTTTAGCAAAACTTATTGATGTCGGAGACTTTATTGAAGTTAATGGCGTTTGTTTTAAAACTCGCCGCGGAGAGCAGAGCGTAATGATTAAAGGATGGAAAATTTTAACAAAAGCGTTAATGCCGCTGCCAGACAAATGGAGCGGACTAAAAGACGAGGAGGAAAAATTCAGGAAAAGATATTTAGATATTTTGTTTAATTCAGGAGTGCGGGAAATGATAGAAAAAAAATCAATATTTTGGCAGACAGTCCGCGAATTTATGATTAAAAAAAGATTTTTAGAAGTTGAAACACCTGTTTTAGAAAACACTACTGGAGGCGCTGACGCTCGATCATTTATTACACATCATAATGCTTTGGATATAGATGTCTATTTAAGAATTTCAGCAGGCGAGTTGTGGCAAAAAAGATTAATGGTTGCTGGTTTTGAAAAAGTTTTTGAAATTGGAAGAATTTTTAGAAACGAAGGAATGTCGTCAGAGCATTTGCAGGATTACACCCAAATGGAATTTTACTGGGCTTATGC
>JAGLTA010000144.1 GCA_023135505.1 Candidatus Parcubacteria bacterium
ATTTGCTACTAATATAAATCAATGTACTAATATCTACCAAAAAATTGATAGAAAGATCGCTCCATTGCTTTAAGACATAAATATCTTTTAATAATTTAAAAAAATTAAAAATTTCTTTTATGTCTTGTTTGATGTTTAAATACTTCATAAGTTATATTTTTTAATAAATTATTTCCAATCCAAAATGATTAAAAATTGCTTTCCATAATAATTTTCTAAAATTTCTTGGATTTATCATTAAAGTACGATTATGTATTCCTTTGTTAAAATTAAAATCAAAACTAACATTATATGGATAAATACCGCCCAATTCAGCCCTATGCACAACTGAACTTCTAATATCATAAATATAACTTGCTAAATCGTCAATATTTTTTATATTTTTTTTCTCTTGTCCTATATACACTTTTGATTTTATTAATTCGTTGATATCTTTATCTGTCGAATTTGTTTCTAAAAAATTAATAAATCTTTTTGTATAACCAAATTTTTCTTTTTTTAAATTAGCAATGCGATCAATAATTGATGTTAACGCAATAATAAGTTCATTGTTTGACGAAAATCCTTTATATTCATCGTCACTATCTTTAATGACATTAAAAGCAATCCAACGAGGATAATAAAAATTAAGAAATCTATAAATATTTAAACACACATCGTTTGAACAATTTTTTAATAAATTTAAAGTTTCATTTTCTTCAAATTTATCAATACGATTTTTTTTATATAAAAAATCTTCTCCTGTAAATCTAAATTGGGGTTTGTAAAATTCTAATTTTATTAAATCAGAGCCTAATACTTTATGCAGCATTTTATTAACTAACATTTCATTAATTCTTATTATTTTAGAAATGTATTCATAATATATTTTATAATCAAGTTCTGAAAAACAGGTGAAAATAATCTTTTCAAAATCTTTTTCGTATTTTTTCGCAATACTCATCGCTATTTTAGCCGCTTCGTCTTTTGGAAACCTAAACACGCCAGTTCCGATGCACGGAAAAGCAATTGATCTTATTCTCTGTTTTTTGGCAATTTCAAAACTATTTATATAGCAATTAGTTAAAATCTCTTTTTCTTTTCCGCTTTCGCGTCCGTAAATCGGCGCGACCGTATGAATAACATATTTAGCCGGCAAATTATATCCTTTTGTAATTTTCGCTTCGCCATTTTTACAACCGCCAAGTTTCTTGCATTCCTCTAACAATTTACGCCCAGCAACACAATGTATAACTCCGTCACAACCACCACCGCCAAGCAATGTATTATTTGCTGGATTAACAATTGCGTCAACTTGCATTTTTGTAATATCCGCCTGTATCGCTTTTATCATAAAATAAACTCTAAATAATTTTCTTGATTGATTATTTTAAACTCTGCGTTTTCATAAGTCTGCTTCCAAAGTTTCGGCTCCTTATATTTTTTATCGCCCCATTTAATTTCATAACCGAACAGCTTTCCGTCCCGCTCCTCTACAAAATCAATCTCCTTTTGATCATAAGTCCGCCAAAAATAATTATTGGCAAATATCGGCGTGTAAGCCTGCTTTTTCAATCTTTCCATAACAATAAAATTTTCCCACAGTTCACCGACATCATTTCTTAAATCAAAAGAGTTAAAATTATTAATTAAAGCATTTCTCACCCCATTATCATAAAAATAATAGCGGGAAGTTTTAATTATCTCTTTTCTTAAATTACGGCTAAACCCCCTAATGTTGACTATAATAAAAGATTTTTCCAATAGGTCTAAGTATCTGTAAATAGTATCAATATGCAAATCTAAATTATTAGACAACTCTGACAAAGAAACTTCTTTGCCGATTTGAAATGCCAGCAAAGCCAATAAATCGCGGATTTTTTTAGGATTTTTAACCCGCTCAATCTCTAATATGTCCCGCAAAAGATAAGAATCAAGCAGTTCTTGCAAATATTCTTGTTTTCTTTCTTTAGTATTTAACTTAAATAATTCAGGATAACCGCCGAAAATTATATGGCTATCTCTTATTTCCTTATAATACATTCTGTCTTTGGTATTAATTAATTCTTTTGCGGAAACAGGATAAAGATAGACTGTTTTTTTTCTGCCCGTGAGCGGCTCTCCGACTTTTTGAGACAGCGCGAAAGAAGCCGAACCGCTTGCGATAATTTTAATTCCATGAATATGATCAACTATTATTTTTAAATTTAGTCCTATATTTGGAATTTTTTGAGCCTCGTCAATAATAAGCAAACTTGCGTCTCCTATAAATTCTTTTAATTTTACGATGGACTGCGAAGAAAGGTCTTTTTGAATATTTAAAATTTCGCCATTAACAAATTTAATCTTTTCTCTGTTTTTTAAATTACCGATTACCTCTTCTAATAATGTTGTTTTTCCAACCCTTCTCGGACCATACAAAAGAATAACTTTATTCTTTTGCAATTTTTTGCATACTAAATTATATGCCTGTCTTTTAATTATCATAATATTATACTGTTTAAATTTTAATAAATTCATACAGTCAACTGTTCATATTATACATAATTTATACAGTTTGTCAAATTTTTTCTAAATTAACCTGCTTAAAATTTTTTAATAATTTCCATACCGTCTTTTGCATCTTTAACAACATACCCGCTTTTTTCTATCTCTTCCCGCAACCTGTCCGCCTCCGCCCAATCTTTTTCCGCCCGCGCCTTTTTTCTCTCTTTAACTAATTTTTTTATTTTTTCTGGCAATAATAAATTGTGAACTTGATTTATATAATCTTTAAAATTCAATCCAAAAACTTTGTCAAAATCTAAAATCGTTGATAATTTAATATTTTGCGACAAATCTGATTTTAATAATTCCTGAACAACTGCAAGCGCCTGTGGCATATTCAAATCATCGTTAATCGCTTTTAAAAATTTATCTTTAAAATTATTATCAATATCCTTAATTCCTAATTCATAATTCTTAATTCTTAATTCTTTAGCTTGATTATATAAATGCTCTAATCCATTCTTCGCGTTTTTCATCGCTTCTTCGCTATACTCCATCGGCTTGCGGTAATGCGTCTGCAAACACGCAAACTTATAAACTAACGGGTCTATTCGCTTTTTAATAAAAGCGTTTTCTAATGTTAAAAAATTCTCTTCGCTTTTTGCCATCTTTTTACCGCCGACGATATTCAAAAACGCGCCGTGCATCCAGTAGTTAAAAAACTTTTTGCCAGTCGCCGCCTCGCTCTGCGCGATCTCATTTGTGTGATGAACATCAATATGGTCAATCCCGCCGCAATGAATATCAAGCTGATCGCCTAAACATTTCATGCTCATAGCAGAACATTCAATGGCCCATCCAGGAAAACCGATTCCCCAATGGCTTTTCCACTCCATCTGCCGTTTTATGTCCTTTGGAGAAAATTTCCAAAGAGCAAAATCGGTTGGATTTCTTTTCTCTAAATTTTTTTCTACTCGCGCCCCCTCTTGTAATTTTTTTAAATTCTGGCGGCTTAATTTTGTATAATCCTTGAATTTTGAAGTGTCAAAATATATTCCGTCGCTAATTTTATAAGTATATCCTTTTTTTTCTAATATTTTTATTAATTCTATCTGCTCTGGAATATAGTCGGTCGCCTTGCACCAAATATTCGGTTCAATAATATTTAACTTTTTTACATCATCCTTAAACGCTTTTGTATAAAATTCAGTCACTCCTAAAGCATTATTCTTTATTTTTTGTTTTTTAATTTCTTTTTTAAAATACGAAGAATTATCTTTTGCTAAATTAATATAATTGCAATACCCGCATTGATGTCTATTATTAATAAGTTTTATGTTTTTTCCATGTGCAACTATTCCACTAAAAAAATCTTTACCGCAATTTTCACACTTTAAATAAAGTGCGTCTTTATTTGTTTTTTCTATCTTATCTTCTCCCATATCGCGATCTCCAGTTAGATGCCCGACATCGGTAATGTTCATTATATGCTTAACTTTATAGCCGTTATAAATCAAGACGCGCTTTAAAATGTCCTCAAAAATATATGTACGCAAATTGCCTATATGCGCGTAATCATAAACAGTCG
>JAGLTA010000145.1 GCA_023135505.1 Candidatus Parcubacteria bacterium
GAGTAGTGTTTCCACAATCACATTGACATTCCCAAATAAACTCACCCCACTTATCTTTCTTAATTGGCTTAATTGCCATAAGTCGGTTAAACCTCTGTCCAGTTAAATCTCTAAATGCTCCCATTTTTACTCCTCCTTTTTTAATTGTTAAAAAAAACAATTTTTTATCGTTTCAATATAACACAATGGATAAAAAAGTCAAGAGTTTAAGGCAGCAAATCGCGCACAACTCAATAATCCAGACTGTCGGGAAGTTCGTCTCGGTTTTTCTCGGCGTTATCGCTTTGGGCATAATGACGCGGTATTTAGGGCCGGAAAAATTCGGGCAGTACACGATCGTGGTAGCGTTTTTGCAGTTTTTCGCTATTCTGGCGGATATGGGGCTGATGCTTGTAACAACACAGATGATCTCCCGCCCGAACGCTGATGTCCAAAAAACTTTAAGCAACCTTTTCACTTTCAGATTTTTCGCAAGCTTGATATTTTTTTCCATTGCGCCGATCGCGGTTCTGTTTTTTCCGTATCCCCCGATCGTAAAAACCGCGATTTTTATTTTTACGCTTTCGTTTTTTTTGTTAAGCTTAATTCAGGTTTTAACAGGGCTTTTCCAAAAAGAGCTGAAAATGGCAAAAGTTGCCGCGGCGGATATTATTGGAAAAGGAACAATGACAGCGCTTGTCGCGCTTGCGGCTTATCTTGACTTAGGGCTGATCTGGATTTTAATCGCGGCGATTATCGGAAATATTTTTAATTTCAGCTATCTGCTTTTTTCAACAATCAGAATAATAAAAATCCGCTTTGCTTTTGATTTTGACATTTGGAAAAAAATACTTAAAAGATCATGGCCGATCGCGATTTCCATCGCTTTTAATCTGGTCTATCTGAAAGCGGATACGATTATTCTTTCACTCACGCATTCCAGCGCTGATGTCGGGATTTACGGCATCAGCTTCCGTTTTTTGGAAATTCTGATTATGCTGCCGACGATGTTTATGGGACTGATTCTGCCGCTTCTGTCTAATTACTGGGCGGCGAAAAATTTTGATAAATTCAAAAAAATCTTGCAGATGGCATTCAACGCAATCATTATTATGGCAGTCCCGATGGTTGTCGGAGCGTTTTTTTTAGCAGATAAGCTGATTATCGCTATTGCCGGAAAAGATTTTATTTCAGCGGCGCCTGTTTTAAAGATTATTGTCTTGGCGTCGGCGATGGTTTTTATCGGAACCCTCTACGGGCATACAATTGTTGCTTTGGAAAAGCAGCGGAAGATGATCTGGGCGTACGCGGCAACTGCGGCTTTAAGTATGGCGGCTTACTTAATCTTTATTCCGCGCTATTCTTATTTCGGCGCGGCATGGGCGACTGTTTTCGCCGAGACTTTAATCGCCGCAATTTGTTTTTGGATGGTAGCGAAAACAACAAAAATGCTGCCGGACATATCTATATTATTTAAAACTCTTTTAGCAAGCGGAATTATGGCGGCCGCTCTATATTATTTTCAAAGCCAGCATCTATTCTTGCTGCTGCCGATGTCAATTGTTGTCTATTTCGTTTCGCTATATCTGCTAAAAGGATTTTCCAAAGAATTGGTTAGGGAGATTATGAAAATTTGAAGTTGACTTTTTGATATAATAGGCTAAAATATTAGTAATTAGACTTTAATTTTTTTAAATTCGTTGATTCCATAGTCCCGTTAGGGCTGTGGAATCTAAATGCAGATTATTGCTATTTCACAAACCCTTACAAAAAGGTTCCACAGCCTCGTTTCGCTATCGCTCAACTTCGGACTATGGAACCAACATGTTTTTTACAGCAATAAAAAAATAACCTTGCGTCTTTCTGCTGTTTCGCAAAAATCTACAAGGTTATTATTGCTGGTATTCTGTCCCTCTTTATTTAATTAACAATTTTTCTGTGATATATTCAAATACCACTTGATCTATTTCGTATGGTTGAGCTATTTCTCCGGCGGCGGACAAAATTAATTTACAAGCAGGTGTCGTATAATGGTTATTATGCCAGCCTTCCAAGCTGAGGATGGCGGTTCGATTCCGCTCACCTGCTCAACTATTACCGTTTTATTTTATGTCGACCAATTCTGATTTTTTGGAAATAATTAAAAAGAATAATCCAAAAGCCAATTTAGATATGGTTAAATTAGCTTATGAATACGCCAAAGAGGCGCACAAGGGGCAGAAAAGGATGTCGGGAGAACCGTATATAAATCATTCGTTGGATACAGCGTTCACTTTGGCAAAAATCAAGACTGATATGCCGACTATTATCGCCGGACTTTTGCACGATGTCCCGGAAGACACGAAGATAACTTTAAATGATATAAAAAAAAACTTTGGCTCAGAAGTCGCGTCTTTAGTCAAAGGAATAACAAAATTAAGCAAAGTAAAATACCGGGGAATTGACAGATATGTTGAAAATTTAAAAAAAATGTTTATTGCCGCGGCGCAAGATTCGCGCGTAATGATCATCAAATTCGCGGACAGGCTGCATAATCTAAAAACACTTAAATACCTGCCAAAACACAAACAGAAAAGAATAGTTGAAGAAACTTTTAAAATTTACGCTCCAATAGCTGGACTGCTCGGAGTATGGCATTTAAGGTGGCAACTAGAAGATTTATGCTTTGAATTTTTAGATCCTGAAAATTTTAATAAAATAAAAGAGAAATACGAAAGAGAGCAGCAGAAAGAGAGAGAAATATTAATAAAAAAAATCAGCGAAAATATTGCCAAAGAGGCGAAAAAATACGGCATAAAATTTATCATAGAGGGGAGATTTAAGCATATTTACAGCGTTTGGCTGAAAATGCAGAATAAAAATAAAAAGTTCAACGAAATTTACGATGTTTTCGCTATGAGGATTATCGTTGATTCTATTCCTGATTGCTATAAAATGCTCGGCGCTATCCATACGCTGTATCATCCTAAAAAATACCGCTTTAAAGATTTTATCTCTATGCCGAAGCCGAACGGCTACCGCAGCTTGCACACCACTGTTTTCGGTCATAAAGGCAAATTGATAGAGTTCCAGATTAGGACGCAGCAGATGCACGAAGAGGCGCTGTACGGAGTTGCCGCGCATTGGCGCTATAAAGACGCGATTAGCGCGAAATCAACATGGATTGATGATATTCTTAAGATACAGAAAAATAGCTCTAATAATAAAGATTTTATAAAAACGCTGGAATTCAATATTTTTAGCGATCGCATTTTTGTGTTTACCCCGCGGGGAGATGTAATAGACCTTCCTAAAATGGCAAGCGCTGTTGATTTTGCCTATCATGTCCATTCAGAGATAGGAAACAGATGCGCAGGCGCGATCATTAATGAAAAAATAGAGTCACTTGAAACTACTTTAAAAAGCGGCGATTTAGTGGAGATTATCATTGATAAAAACCGCAAGGGACCGAACATTGACTGGCTAAAGTTTGTTAAAACCCAATCCGCCAGAGAGCATATTAGGCGGCACGCTAAAAAACAGGGTATTTTATCAAGCATTATGAGCAGAATAAAGCAATAGAAATTATTTTTATGATTACAAGCTTAGTATAAATAATCGTTGATTTTAAGGCAAAAATAGATTAAGTTCGGATATAACTTGTTAGACGAAATTGAATTCCATCCTTAATTTTATATATCAATATTAATTTCCATAATATGAAGTATTTATCTGGCGATGAAGAAAAGACAGCGCTTGAATATATTGCTAAAGCCGCTGAAGTTGCAATTAATGCAACTTGTAAAAGATCAAAATGCGGATCCGTAATTGTTAAATTAGACGAAATAATTGGGAGCGGTTTTAACAGTCCGCCGCAAGATATCGAGAAACAAAGAAGATGTTATTATAAAAAAAATTCATACCATATTAAAGTGACTGATAAAACTTGTTGTATTCATGCCGAACAAAGAGCAATAATGGATGCTTTGCGAAAAAATCCTTATAAATTGCTTGGCTCAAGATTATATTTTGTCAGTCTTAATAACGACAAAACACCTTCAAGAGTAGGAGAGCCATATTGTACAATTTGCAGTAAGATGGCTCTTGATGTAGGAATTGGCGAATTTGTTTTATGGCACAAAAAAGGTGTTTGTATTTATAATACCAAAGAATATAATGATCTCTCTTTTCAGTTTGGGTTAAAAAGGTAAAATTTTACCATTTTAATAAGTTTAAAGTTTTTATGATTGCAAATTTAGCATAAATAATCGTTGATTTTAAGGGAAAAATAGACTATGTTCGTATATAACTTGTTGTCCAAAATGTCGCTCCGCGACACATTATCTAAAATAATTTTTTAAAT
>JAGLTA010000146.1 GCA_023135505.1 Candidatus Parcubacteria bacterium
CCTATGTATCTCATCTTTTGCAGGGAAATAAATATAAGGGATTGAAAATTTTAAAATAATAGATTATAATTCTAACAGTTTAATAATTTAACAATAAGCAATATGATAACAAAAAAGAATTATAAGTTGATAACTGTTTTTGCAGTTTTATTAATCGCGGCGTATTTCATTAAAATAGCTCCATGGGCAAACCATAAATCAGAAGTGGAAGCAATTTTTAGTGAATTAAACGCAAGCGAGATTGATAGAGTTGAAATTGCAAAAGATGAAAAAAATATAATTTTAGAAAAGAAAAATGATTTATGGGTGGTGGCGAGTTCGGAAAATTTTAAAGCGGAGCAGGAGAGAGCGGGCAGCATAATAACGCAGATTGTCAACGCTGAACAGTTAGCTTTAGTTTCAGAAAATCCAGAAAAACAGCCAATATACCAAGTTAAAGACAAGTATACGCGCGTAAAATTTTTTACAAGCGATAATTTAAAAGTTGATTTTTTTATTGGCAAATCAGGAGATAGTTATAATACGAATTATTTGCGTATGGCTGATAGTAATAGCGTTTATTTAATTAATGTCGACTTAAATGCGCTCTTCGCGGATTTAGATTTTCGCGATAAGCAGATTTTAAAAATAACGAAAGAGAGTATTGATAAATTGGAATTTGTTTATCCAAAAAGTGAAATTTTATTAGAAAAAAATGAGAATATTTGGAAAGTAAAAACAGGAAAAGATTTCACTGCTAACCAAAAAGCGGTTGATGAAATTTTAAATTTAGCAAGCAATCTTCAAGCTCAAGATATTGCCGTTGATAAAAATTTAGAAGGCAGTGGGCTGGATAGTCCGGAGTTAAAGTTAACAATTTATAGCGGCGAAAACAAAAATGTTTTGCTATTAGGAAAAGAGATAGTGGAAAAATCTGGCGAAGAAGAAGTAATTAAAGGCAGATATGCTAAATTGGAAGATAGCGGCATAATCTATATTATATATAAATACGCTGGCGAACAATTAATAAAAGAATTAAAAGATTTTCAAGAATAATAAATGACATTACCGAAAATAAAATTAAATAATAAAAAACCGATTTATGTCAAATTCGCGCAGGACATTGATTTTTTTGATCTATTTAAAAAAATAGAAAGTGTTTTTGACAATTGCTATATTTTAGAATCTCTCGGGCAAGACGGAAGCAGGTCAAGATATCATATTATAGGTTTTGACCCAGAGGAAATTATAAGCGCGAAAAAAAATGAATTAAAAATTAAAAATCAGGACGGAGAAAAAATTTATAAAATTAAAAATCCATACCGCGCTTTAAGGGAGATTATCCCGCAGAATGTGATTACCCGCCAGTATGCAGGGGGGTTGCTGGGATATTTAGGATATGATTGCGTGAATTATTTTGAGCCAAGTTTGAACGTTCTGCTGAACAAAAAATTTGATCAGTTTAAATTCGGAGCATATAAAGACGGCTTAATTTATGATAAAGTCACGGGAGAGATCTATTATTTTTATTTTAATAAAAATAGATTTGATCTGATAAAAAAAATTAGCAAGGAAAAAATTTTATTTGCTAAAAAATTAAAAGTTAATTTTATCAAAAACACAAAGAATAGAAAAGAGTATAATGAAATTGTAAAATCGGTTAAAAATGAGATATTGGCTGGAAAAATTTTTCAATGCGTGGTCGGATTTAAGACAGAGTTTGATATAAAAGGGGACGATATTTTAATTTATGAAGAATTAAGGAAAATAAACCCGTCTCCGTTTATGTATTATATTAAATTTGGAAATGAAAAAATAATTGGCGCAAGCCCAGAACTTCTTTTTAGATTAAGACAGAAAGAAATGGAAACATTCCCTTTGGCTGGAACTACTAAAAGAGGCGGAACAATGGAAGAGGATAGGCGATTAGCCCGCCAGTTATTAAATGATCCGAAAGAGCGCGCTGAGCATTCTATGCTTATTGATTTGCACCGAAATGATATTGGCAGAGTTGCTGAATTTGGCTCTGTAAAGGTAAAAAATATTATGGATATTAAGAAGTTCAGCCATGTCCAGCATATTTCCAGCGAGGTGTCTGGAATTATTAGAAATAGCGAAGATATGTTTTCGGCTTTAGCGAGTAATTTTCCAGCAGGCACTTTAAGCGGAGCGCCAAAGATTGAGGCCATGAAAATAATTAACAGAGAAGAGGGGGAGCCGAGGGGAGTTTACGGCGGCGCAGTCGGACATTTCGGGTTTAACAACGAATGCTCTTTTGCTATTCCTATCAGGTCACTGTTTATCGCGGGCGAATACGCTTATACTCAGACAGGCAGCGGCATTGTTTATGATTCAGCCGCAGAAAATGAATATCAGGAGATAATTAATAAATTAGCCGCAATGCGAAAAACACTATCTAAATTTGAATAAGTTTGTGCTTAAATATTTTTCTCCGCGATCAGGGAATATCGTAACGATATCCCCCCTTTTTATTTTTTTTGAAATTTTAATTGCCGCCAGCATTGCCGCGCCGCTGCTCATCCCGACGAAAATTCCTTCTTGCTTTATAATTTGCCTCGCTGTTTTAAAAGCTTTTTCGCTTTCAATTAAGATAAATTCATCAATTATATTTTTATCGTAAATAGCCGGCACAATCGCTTCTTCCATATTTTTTAATCCTTGAATATAGTGTTTTTTTACCGGCTCCGCGCAAATTATTTTTATTTTGGGATTATATTTTTTAAGACAAGAACTTACCCCCATAATTGTTCCAGAGGTTCCGATGGCGGAAACAAAATAATCAATTTTTCCGCTTGTCTGTTTCCATATTTCCTTAGCGGTTGTTTGATAATGCGCGATTTTATTGTATTTATTGGAAAATTGATCAGGCGCAAAATATTTATTTGGATTTTGTTTTATCATTTTTTTAACTTTCA
>JAGLTA010000147.1 GCA_023135505.1 Candidatus Parcubacteria bacterium
ATCGGAATGAGGAATTTGGGTTTGAATTTAAATATCCGAAAGATTGGTTTTTAGATGGTAATAATTTAAGCCCGCAAAAAATTGAATACTATGCTATAGGATCTAACAATGCCCCTATATCTTTTATTAGGGCTTCAAATATAAGAGATGTAATTGGTTATAGTTTAGACAATGACGAAAGAAAAAATCCTGACTCTACTTTCAAAATAAACAATAAAGAATTTAAAAAATATGATTTAATTGATTATGGGAGATATGAAGGCACTAGTGCTGGCAATGTTATATTTATAGTTAGTCCGTTGATTAGTTTTAACGATCAAGAATACCATTTAATTTTTGAATGGGAGGAACGACCCAGTATTATTAATATTACAGGAAATAATATAGATGATTTTTTAGAAATAATATCAACTATAAAATTCCTCCAAGACACAGACAATGACGGGCTTTTTGATGATGAGGAAGAAAAATATGGCTGCGATATGAATAATCCAGATACGGACGGCGACGGATATTCAGACGGCGACGAAGTTAAAAATGGGTATAATCCGGCTGGCGAAGGAAAACTTTAATTTTATGTTTTTTGATTCTATTTTAAATAAAAAATTCTTTAAAAAAAGAAAAAGGGTGATTTTTTTACTTGCGATTTTAGTTGCGGTTATTTTGTCTATTTGCATTATTCGCGCTAATATAATTAAGAAAAAAAATTCGCGGACATTAATTATTGATAAAAGTTATTTTCAAGGCGACTCAAAAGAGAGCGAGATAATAAAAAAATATTTAAATAAAAAAGATAAAATATATATAGAACTGCCGCGCGAAAATAAGCTGCCGATTATAAAAGTAAAAATCGAACCGCAGAAAACGAGTTTAATCTCTTTTTTTCAAAATCGTAAAAATGATGAGGAACTGAATTTAATCGCTCAAAATTTTTTATCAAAAAATATTAACGATTTAATCTTTTTGCAAAATATAAATTTTAAAAATCTACTGCCGCAATACCAAAATTTAACAGGAACGCCGTTTATTGATATTCTGCAAATTGAAAATTTATCAAATAATTTTAATTCAGAGCATAAAAAAACTTTTTTATCTCTCGCGGATAATAATATTGATTTGACTATTTTTCCGCGAAATGAAACAATAAATAATCTAAACGATTTTCATTATTTCGGCAGAATTAAATTTAAAGATAGCGAAAATCTGCCTGAAAAAATCGCTGGTTTTGAAAATGTTATCAAGCATATTTTAGCAGTCCAGCTTCCGATTGAAAAAAGAAAAGTTCTGCCTGACGGAAGCTATATCAATGAACTGATTGCGGACGCGAAAAAATTTGAATTTTTAGATAAAAATATCAGCGGCAAAAATATAAGGTATATTCAGGAAGATAAATTAAATTTTATTTTAGCTTATTATATTAAAGGGGATGAAATTATTTTTAGCAATAATTTAGATAAATTAGAGAACGAAAAATTTATAAATTTAAATTCTAACTATCCAACAATTATTATTCCGACAAAATTTTTAAATTATTCAAATCTTGCTAAAAAAATTTTAATTGATAAAATTAATAAATACCAAAATATAATTTTTATTGAAAACCCGCAATTAAAAGAATTAAACCTAATTTTTTTATAATTTTTTATTAAATTATTTTAAATTACGAATGTCATTCCGAACTTATTTCGGAA
>JAGLTA010000148.1 GCA_023135505.1 Candidatus Parcubacteria bacterium
AAAAAATTTTAAAGAAATGAATTTCAACGAATTATTATATAATAAATTAATAGATGACGGCAAAGTTTCGGACGGAGTTTTAGAAAAAGTAAAAGAAGAGAGCGTAAAAAAAAATCTTTCAATTGAAAAAATATTAATTGCCAATAAGATCATCAGTAATGAAGAATTAACAAAAGTTAAGTCCTCAATTTTAAATATTCCTTATATTAATTTAATAGACAAGACATTAGACCATGAACTATTTAATTTCTTGCCTGTTAGCGTAGTGGAGAATTATAAAATAATAATTTTTAGCAAGGAGAACAATGAATTAAAAGTAGGAATGGTCAACCCGCAGGACTTAAAAGCTATTGAGCCGATAGAATTTTTATCAAAAAAGCATCATTTTAAAGTCAAATATTTTATTATTTCTTCGGATAGCTTTAAAGACATTATTAACAGGCATAAGAATATCGGCGTTGAAGTAGAGGAAGCGATAGGGAGGGCAAAAACAAAATTTGCCATTAAAGAAACCAAAGAAATAAAAAATAAAAGCGGACTGCAGGAAATTATCAGAGGGGCGCCTATTTCTAAAATTGTTTCAGTGATTATTAAGCATGCGGTTGAGGGCAGGGCGAGCGATATCCATATTGAGCCTAGCGTTCACAATACCCGTGTTCGCTACCGTGTTGACGGAGTATTGCATACATCTTTAGTTCTGCCGATTTATCTGCACGCAGCTATTGTTTCGCGCGTAAAAGTTATGTCTAACCTAAAGATAGATGAGACCAGAATTCCGCAAGATGGAAGAATACGAATCCAACTTAAAGATAATCCTATTGATTTCCGCGTTTCAACACTGCCTTTAACTGGAAATGAAAAAGTCGTGATGAGGGTTTTAGATTCATCTAACGGAGTTTTAACTTTAAAAAATTTGGGATTTAATGAGTGCCATATTAAAATTTTAAAAAAAGGCGCTAAAATGTCGCACGGTATGATTCTAGTGACTGGACCGACAGGATCTGGAAAATCAACAACTTTATATTCGGTTCTTAATATTTTAAATAAAGAAGGAGTAAATATTGTTACATTAGAAGATCCAGTTGAATATTATATGGAAGGAGTAAATCAGTCTCAAGTGAAGCCTGAGGTAAATTTTACTTTTGCCGCGGGACTTCGATCTATTTTAAGGCAGGACCCGGACATTATAATGGTTGGAGAGATTAGAGACAATGAAACAGCCGAACTTGCTGTCCATGCCGCCTTAACAGGCCATATCGTTTTATCAACTCTTCATACGAATAGCGCTTACGGATCCATACCAAGGCTTAAAGATATGAAAATAGAGCCATTTTTATTAAGTTCAACTGTTAATATCGTGATCGCGCAAAGATTAGTTAGGAAATTATGCCAATTTTGCAAAAAAGAGACATCGCTCCCAAAAAATTTTAAAGAAGAAATTTTATCTGAATTAAAGAATATCCCAGCAAGTTATTTTAAGGGCGTTGGTTTGAATATTGATGAAAAGAAAATTTTATCAGACGATTTTAAAGTTTACGCAGCTGAAGGATGCGGCAAATGCGGATCAACCGGCTACCATTCACGAGCAGTAGTAGCCGAAGTTTTAATAATGACAGATGAATTAAAAACAATCATTAATCATTCAGGAACATTAGAAGAAATATCAAAAGAATTAAGGGCGCAAAAAATGATTTCTATAAAGCAAGACGGGATTATTAAATCCTTAAAAGGGATTACAACCTTAGAAGAAGTCTTTAAAGTCACTAAAGAATAATTTTAAATAATTTTATTTTATGAATAAACAGCCAACAGTTTTAATTATTGAAGATGATATTTTTTTGAATAATATATATAATAAAAGATTATCTGAAGAAAGTTTTAATGTTTTAACGGCATTTGACGGAGAAAAAGGAATAAAAGCCGCAAAACAGAAGCTTCCAGATTTAATTTTATTAGATTTGATGCTTCCTAAAACGGATGGTTTTACAGTAATAAAATATTGTAAAAAGGACAAAGATTTAAAAAATATCCCTATAATCTTGTTAACGAACTTAAACGACAAGGACGACATAGAAAAGGCGCTATCTTTCGGGGTTAAAGAATATTTAATTAAGGTTCATTTTACTCCAGCCGAAGTCGTTGATAAGATTAAAAATATTTTATCCAAAAAGTAATTTTAATTTTATGCCATTTTTTGAATACAAGGCTATAAGCGCGAAAGGCGTTAAAATTTCAGGAAAAGTTGAGACGGTTAATTTAGATGTAGCCGCCAATATTTTGAGCGAAAAAGGCCTCATTATTATTGACATTGTTCAATCTAGGAAGATTAAATTTTTAGAGGAATATTTAGACATGCTGCTTCATAAAGTCTCGGTTAAAGACTTATTGGTTTTTTTGCGCCAGCTTTCAGTGTTAATCTCCGCGAATATTTCCTTAGTTCAATCTTTGCGCATTATCGAAAAACAGACAGAGAATAAAATATTAAAACCTATTATTATAGCTGTCGCAGACGAAGTAGAAGGAGGAAATAAGCTGTCTGACAGCTTGTCTTGTTACCCGAGAATTTTTAATACTTTTCATATTAATATAATAAAATCAGGCGAAACATCAGGTAAATTAGATGAAGTATTGAATTATTTAGCCGATGAGCAGGAAAAAGATTATGAAATGATGAAAAAGATAACAGGGTCTATGATTTATCCCGCTTTTATTTTATCCGGATTACTGGTTGTCGGCGTAGTAATGATGATTTATGTAGTGCCGAAATTAACTGCTGTATTAATAGAAAGCGGCACAGAACTTCCAGCTACAACTAGGATTTTAATTAAAACAAGCGATTTTTTTACAAATTTTTGGTGGGCGGCGCTAATAGGCATAGTAATTATTTTTTTTATTTTTAAAGTTATTATTAGAACTAAAAAAGGCAAGCAACATTGGGATACTTTAAAATTATACGCTCCGATTTTTGGAAAAATATTAAGAAAAATTTATTTAGTGCGTTTCGCGCGCAGTTTTATTACGCTGATTTCTGGCGGGGTAACCATTGTGGCATCCCTGGAGGTTGTGCTTAAAGTTGTTGATAATTCTCATTATCAAGATTTAATCCAAAGAACGATACGCGAAGTAAAGGATGGGCGCTCTATTGCCGGAGAATTTTTTAATGACAAATTTGTTCCTCCTATGTTCGCGCAGATGATGGCGATAGGAGAAGAGAGCGGAAGAATAACGCAAGTTTTAGGCAAGGTGACCGATTTTTATACGCGCGAGATTGAAGATACGATGGGCAAAATTATGACCATTATGGAGCCGTTTATTATGATTATTATGGGCTTGGCTGTCGGAATTATGGTAGCGGCGATTATTATGCCGATGTATAACTTGTCAAACGGTTTTTAGCGGATTTATTTTAATAAACTATACCTTATTAAAATTTAAGATTATCATAAGGTATAGTTTATTATTTTGAATAACGAAATAATAAAATTGGTTTTTAAATGGGTTTTGGAAAATAAAAAAAGTGGCTAAACTCAAGTTGAGTATAGCCACTATTCAAAATTATTGGTTGGGGAAATTACCCCAATATTATATTCTCCTTCCTTTTTTTAAATATATGATACCGATAGGTATCATCAATAGAGTGCATTTCAGCACCCATTTTTTTCTTACTTTAATGCAATTTTCAAATTCTAACCAAGGGAAACTTCCAAATGCGTGATCAAAGAGTATAAACGCCGCTAACACATGGGAAAGAATTATCAGAATTATTATACCCAGCCAACTATGGCTGTACAGAAAGATCATTCCTCCGCCGACAATAATTATAGTAGTAAAAAAAGATGCAATTTGCTCAACTATTTCCCTTGTTTCATTCAGTAATACATTCAAAAATTTCATTTTGTCCATCCTTTTTATTTTATTAGCCTAATTGCTAATAAATTACAATATAGTATAAAAAAAATTATGTTAACACTTAAAAATAAATTTTACATAACAACCCCGATATATTATGTGAACGCGGATCCGCATATTGGGAGCGCTTATACTACGATCGCGGCTGATGTTTTGGCGCGGTATCATCGGATGATCAACGATGAGGTTTTTTTTCTGACAGGTACTGACGAGCATGGGGCGAAAATTGAAGAAAAAGCAAAAGAAGCTGGAATGGAACCGCAAAAATTTGTTGATGAAATAGCGGCTAAGTTTGAATTTGCGTGGGACGAACTGAATAT
>JAGLTA010000149.1 GCA_023135505.1 Candidatus Parcubacteria bacterium
ATTTTGAATTTCCAATTTTGAATTTTGAAATAATTTTTAATGATTTAATTTTTAAATATTAAAATTGAAAATTAAATTGTAATTTATAAATGTTTCAAAATTTAAAATTAGAATTTATTTCAAAATTCAAAATTCAAATTTTTTTATTGTTTTAATAAAATTAGTGAATCAATATAATTTTTTATATGCACAATATCAATAATAACAAAAATTCAGAATTAAGTCCTGCCAGTCCAGAAGGCGGGGACGATGTTACATTTTTCGCGGAGACTAATTTCAGGAACAGACGCGAGAAATTCGGCATTAAAACAGACGACAGAAGAAGGCATATGTATCTAATCGGAAAGACTGGAATGGGCAAGACTACCATGCTTGAAAATATGGTTTATCAGGATATTATCGCCGGACGCGGAGTTGCCTTAGTGGATCCCCATGGCGATTTAGTTGAAAAGATTCTTGATTTTATACCAAAATCAAGAATAAATGATGTTGTCTATTTTAATCCTGGCGACATTCACAACCCGATCGCTTTTAATGTTTTGGAATCTTTAAATCCAGATACTCGCCATATCGCCGCTTCAGGTTTAATAGGAATTTTTAAAAAATTATGGGCAGACTCTTGGGGACCTCGCTTGGAATATCTTTTGC
This sequence comes from Candidatus Parcubacteria bacterium, assembly GCA_023135505.1. Classification (GTDB taxonomy): domain Bacteria; phylum Patescibacteriota; class Patescibacteriia; order JAACEG01; family JAACEG01; genus JAGLTA01. The sequence goes on from JAGLTA010000149.1 coordinate 649, forward strand.
GCAACGCCATCTTAGCTTTAATGGATTCTAAGGACACTACTATTCTCGGAATTATGCGCATGCTGGCTAATAAAGAGTTTCGCAAAAAAGTAGTGTCTAAAATTCAGGATCCGATAGTGAGGTCGTTTTGGGTTGACGAATATTCCAAATACACGGGATCATTTCAGGTTGAAGCCATAAATCCGATACAGAATAAAGTCGGACAGTTCAGTTCAACGCCTTTAATCCGCAATATCATCGGACAGGTAAAATCATCAATTAATATCAGGGATATAATGGACAGCAAGAAAATCTTGCTAATGAATTTATCTAAAGGAAGAATAGGCGAGGATGCCTCGGCTTTATTGGGAGCGATGATGATTACTAAAATTCAATTAGCGGCTATGGAAAGAGTTGATGTTCCCGAAGAGAAAAGAAAAGATTTTTATCTTTATGTTGATGAATTCCAGAATTTTGCCACTGAATCTTTCGCAAGCATTTTATCAGAAGCGCGAAAATATCGCCTTAATTTAATTGTGGCAAATCAGTATATTGAGCAATTAAGCGAAACCGTTATTCCGGCTATTTTTGGAAATGTCGGCACGATAATCAGTTTTAGAATCGGACCGATTGACGCTGAAACCATAGTTAAAGAATTTACTCCAACAGTGGAAGAGGATAATTTAGTGAATCTGAATAAATTTGATGTTTATCTTAAATTAATGATTAACGGGGTTGCGAGCGAAGCTTTTTCCGCGACAGGGCTGCCTCCTTTGGCAAAACACGAAGGAAACGCTGAAAAAATCATTAAAATTTCACGCGAAAAGCATAGCGTGCCGCGCAAGATTGTAGAGGAGAAAATTTTAAAATGGACTCAAGCGGACGGCAGCCAAAAAGACAATCAAGGCAAGAATAATATCAGCGCCGATAAGGGCGATAAAAAGCGTGGAGACAGAGGAGCGCAAATTAAAGATAGTAAAAAAATCCGCGATAACAGCGACAAGAAAGAATTTAATATTCAATGCAGCTATTGCGGAGACGACACCAAAGTTTCTTTTAAGCCAGACGGCGAAAGGCCTATTTTTTGCAAAAGATGCTTAAAAAAATTAAGAGACAAAGAGATGAAAGTTGAGAAAAATCCAAACGGCGAATATGTAATTATTGAAAATGCCGGTGAAAAAGGTTCAGAATTAGAAGAAAAGATAAAACAGAATTTAACCAAAGACCAAAATTTAGAGAACGCAGGGAATAGATCGGATGTTAAACCTATTAAGGAAGACAATCCGCAAATCTCGCGGCAAGAGAAGAGAACAGTTTTAAGGCCGGGGCAAAAAATTAAATTTTAACATTTTAAATAAATGTGCTATAATTTTAATCAAAGAAATTTGATTTTAATTAAATCAAAATTTATTGTATAATAACAATAATAAACAAATATTTTTTATGTCAAAAAATCCCATCCTTAAAATCTATTTCATCCTTTTCGCGATCTCCTCAATTTTTATATTTTCTTCGATAATTTTCGCGGCAGCCCGCCCTT
>JAGLTA010000015.1 GCA_023135505.1 Candidatus Parcubacteria bacterium
AAATTTTCCAAAAATTTTAACGCCTATATATTTGTAGTGACGGGTTTCAAACCCGTCTCTACGGAAGATTGTTTGAAAAATTTGCCTTAAAATCTGAAAATTTCGTAACGAAACTAATTACGCAGCAGGTCTAATCTTTAAAAAGTTGCAAATAATGAAAAAAGTGCTATACTTAAATAAAAATCACCTGTTAGTCAGGTTGTTTTTATTTATAAAAATTTAATTAACTATGAAAGATAAAAAAATAGAAAAACAGGCAAGCTATGATTTTAGCGGAAAAATCATTGAACAAAAAATTTCAGGAGAGATGAAAGATTGTTATTTAGACTACGCGATGAGCGTGATTATCTCGCGCGCCCTGCCGGATGTCCGCGACGGATTAAAGCCGGTGCATCGCAGAATTCTTTACGCTATGTGGGATTTGGGATTAAAATCAACCGCGAAATTCAGAAAATCCGCCACAGTAGTCGGAGAAGTTCTGGGAAAATACCATCCGCACGGAGATGTGGCTGTCTACGACAGCATGGTGAGAATGGCGCAAGATTTTTCAATGCGGTATCAATTAGTGAACGGACAGGGAAACTTCGGTTCAATGGACGGAGACAGAGCCGCCGCTATGAGATACACCGAAGCAAAACTTGAAAAAATCTCTGAAAAAATGCTCACTGATATTGAGAAAGACACTGTGGATTTTATCCCGAACTATGACGGAAGCCAGAAAGAGCCGAAGGTTTTGCCTGCACAGCTGCCGCAGCTTCTGTTGAACGGAACATTGGGAATCGCGGTCGGAATGGCAACAAATATCCCGCCGCATAATTTAACAGAAATTATTAACGCTGTTATTTATCTTATTGATAATCCCGAGGCCGCGATCAGCGATTTAATGAAATTTGTCAAAGGTCCTGATTTCCCGACTGGCGGAATTATTTATAATACTAAAGACATAAAAGAAGCTTATACTACCGGGCGCGGAAAAGTGACGATGCGGTCAAAAACAGAAATCGTGGAAACAAAAAAAGGCAGATTTCAAATAATCGTGAGCGAACTTCCGTATCAGGTAAACAAATCGCATTTAATAGAAAAAATCGCGGATTTGGTGAAAAATAAAAAAATAGACGGAATTAAAGATTTGCGCGACGAATCAAAAGGGCTTGGCGAAGTAAGGGTCGTGGTAGAACTTAAAAAAGACGCTTATCCTAAAAAAACCCTTAATCGGCTGTTTAAATTAACGCAGCTGCAGGACAATTTTAACTTTAATATGCTTGCTTTAATAGGCGGCATCCAGCCGAAAATATTAAATCTAAAAAATTTTTTAGACGAATACATAAAGCATCGGCAGATAGTGATAAAAAGGAGATGCGAATTTGAATTAAAAAAAGCAGAAGACAGGGCGCATATTTTAGAAGGGCTGAAAATCGCTTTGGATAAAATTGACGCTGTTATTAAAGTAATTAAAGAGTCAAGAGACAAAAATATTGCAAGGATAAATTTGATGAAAAAATTCAGATTAAGCGAAAAACAGGCAATCGCGATCTTAGAGATGAAACTGCAGAATTTAGCTAACTTGGAAAGATTAAGAATTGAAGATGAACTGAAAGAAAAGTTAAAATTGATTGAAAAATTAAAAAAAATTATTGGATCAGCGAAACTAATATTAAAAATCATAAAAGATGATTTAATGGAAATAAAAGAAAAATTCGGAGATGCCAGAAGAACAAAAATTATCGCGGGCGGAATAGATGAATTCGCTGCCGAGGATCTTATTCCTAATGAGCCGGCAATTGTCGTAATAACGCACGACGGATATATTAAAAGATTAACACCGGATATTTTCAAAACTCAAGCGCGCGGCGGCAAAGGAATTAAAGGGATGGCAACCAAAGAAGAGGATATTATAAAGCATTTTTTTACAACCACAACACACGCGGATCTTCTATTTTTTACAACCCGCGGGCGTGTTTTCCAATTAAAAGCATACGATATTCCGCAGACAAGCCGCCAGTCAAAAGGACAAGCGATAGTTAATTTCTTGCAGTTAAGTCCAAATGAATTTGTTTCAGCTGTTCTGCCGATCAGCGAGCTTGAGGGATATAAATATTTAGTAATGCAGACTAAAAAAGGAATTATTAAAAAAGTAAAATTGGAAGATTTCGCGAATGTGCGGAGAAGCGGCTTGATCGCGATAAAATTGAGAAATGAAGATATTTTAAAATGGGTAAAGCCGTCGTCAGGCAATGACAATATTATGATTGCCACGAGCGCTGGGCAGTCAATTAAATTCAAAGAAAGCAACATCCGCGCTATGGGGCGCGGAGCGAGCGGCGTAAAAGGCATTCGGCTTAAAAATAGCGATTCTGTTGTTGGAATGGATGTTGTTGATAAAATAATCAAAGAGCAAGATCTGCAAGCGCTTGTTTTGACAAAAAACGGTTTTGGCAAAAGGACAAGTTTGGCTGCTTACCGATTGCAGTCGCGAGGCGGAAGCGGAATTAAAACCGCAAAAATAACAGAAAAAACAGGAAATTTAATATCAATGAATATTGTTAATTCTAAAGCGCTGGATGAAGATATTATAATTATTTCCAGCGGCGGGCAGGTTATCCGCTTACCGCTAAAATCCGTGAACTTGCTGGGCAGGTCTACGCAAGGCGTAAAAGTGATGAGGTTTAGAAACAAAGGAGACGAGATTGCTAATGTAGCTTTTGTGTAAAAATATTGCAAAATTAATTTAAGTTATTATAATAAAATTATGTGGAAAAAATCAATAAAATATCATGATAAATTTTTTAAAAAATTATTATGGCTAAAATACCTTTTAGTTATGTGTACTATTTTGGCTATTATTTTTATTTTATTGTCAAATTCTTATAGAAATGGATCTGTAATGAAATTATCTAATAAAAATTTATTGGTGAATAAGTGTGAATTAATAAATAATGGACTCTCTAATCCAAAAATTAATGTATTAAAAATTTTCAAAGATGAACCCACAGCAATTTATGCGGGGACTCAGGCAGGAATTTTTAAAAGCACAAATAACGGATTAAATTGGTCATTGATTAATGAGGGGCTTTCTATAGAAAATAGTTTGCCTTCCGTTTTTGAAATTAAAAAAGATCTATTTGGAAATTTATACATATTGGCTGGAAATATATTCTCTAAATATATTTTTAAATCTTCCGATGGAGGCGCAAGATGGGAAAATATTATTTCAAAAACTACAAATACTAAATTACATACCAACGGAGTTGAAACATTTTCTTTAACATCTAAAGGACAAATATTTGCCTTATCTCTTGATATTATTACTACAGAAAATGAAGCGACTATTTATAACCTTTACCAATATGATTTTGATCAATGGAATTTTATTGATCTATTAGAGATAAACAAAGGTAGTTGGGTCGATGATATTGTTCAAATAAAAGATAATATTTATTTTGATTTAAGAAATATACTTGGAAGAGTTAATCTCGTAAATGAAGGTGAAGGCGAAATTTATTCAAATTTATCATCACCATATAACAATCTTTCTTTTATGGCAGAATTAGGGCCTTCTGTTGAAGGCAAAAACGAATTAAGTTTACCAGATAATAATTTAATGAATAAATCACTATATTATAATGCCGAATATCCATCATTACTTTATTATGTCACTGGAATACCAAAAGAGGATGTAGGGCTTTATAATATGAAAAATGAAATTATGGAAATTAACCGTGATTTCCTTACTTACTACTTAATAAAAATTGTTGGGAAGAATGGAACAAAAGAAGTATTAACAAAATGGGAAAATGCGAAAGAAATTCCATTAGAACTTTTTATATTGTCATATAAAAAAAATAATATCCTATTTGGTATAAGTTATGATCCCGATGAGCAGTTTAACTTAATGAAAAGCGTAAACGAGGGAGAAACATGGAAATATCTAAATCTTACAGAATTAGGAATTATTCATCCATCAACTATTTCCGTTAACCCAAACGATATAAGTAAAATTTATATAGGAACAACAGATAGCGGTGTATATCAATGTTTAATTAATAAATTCTAACGATTTTTAGAATATTATTTTATAATTAACAATTGACTTATCGCGGTTAATGAGATAATATACAAAACAATAAATCAACTTTAAAAAATAATTCTTATGTCAGTACCAAAAAAACAGCAGACTAAATCCGCCAGCAGGCAGAGGCGGTCGCATAACGCCCTTAAAAAAATCAATCTCTCTTCCTGTCCGAAATGCAAAAAACCTGTTTTGCCCCATACCGCTTGCTTGAATTGCGGAACATATAAGGGCAGGCAAGTTTTGACAATAAAAGAAAAAGGCGCGAAAAAAGCCGAAGCTGAAAAAAGAAAAAAAGAGAAAGCCAAAAAAGAAAAAAATAAAGGGAAAAAATAATATGTCTAACCGCCATTTTTGCAGAATTATCGCGATGCAAATATTATACCAATCGGATTTCAAATCCGCGTTCTCTTTGCGTTATCAAAAAATAAAAGATGATGCTGAAATTATTAAAAAAAAACTAGAAGCGAAAGTTAAAGATCAAACTTCTGGAAACAGCGATCATATCTTTATTAAAAGCCTGATAAGCGGCATAATTGATAACATAAAAAAAATAGACGAAATAATCGCGGAATACGCGCCTGAATGGCCGATTGAAAAAATTACAATCGTTGACAGAAATGTTTTGCGTTTAGGCGTTTATGAATTAAAATTTAACGATAATATTCCGGCAAAAGTCGCAATTAACGAAGCGATTGAACTGGCTAAAACTTTTGGCGGGGAAAAATCAGGCAAATTTGTGAACGGAGTATTGGGAAGCATTTATAAAGAAATATCGCGATAATTTCTGCCGTTGTAGCTCAGTTGGCAGAGCGCTTCCATGGTAAGGAAGAGGTCCGCGGTTCAAGCCCGCGCAACGGCTCAGTTAAAATATTTTTAAAAAATTAACAGTAAAGCGCCAATGCTTTATTTTTTTATGCTATAATCAAAATAATTTAAAATGCAAAAGTCAAAAATCAAAATAACAATAAAAAATGCAAAATTTATAAAAATTTTAAATTAATTTTTTGATTTTTGCATTTTGATTTTTGATTTTGTAAATTTATGCGTATCGCCTCAATAACCTGCGTCTTCCCTCCGTACAAGGGAGGAATCGGGAACGTTGCTTTATCTAATGCCGAAGAATTAAAAAAACGAGGCGCGGAGATTGTTGTTTTTACGCCGCGCGCTTTTCTGCTAGATAAAAAAATACCGACTTTAGTTCGCGTTAAAAAGCTGTTTCCTGTTTTAAAATACGGAAACGCCGCAATTCTTAGCCAGTTCGCTTGGCAGTTAAAAAATTTTGATATTATCCACCTGCACTACCCCTTTTTCGGAAGCGCTGAGATTGTCTGGCTGTTAAAAAAATTCAACAAAATTAAAGCTAAATTGATAATAACTTATCATATGGATGTCGTTGGAAGCGGATTATTAGGAAAATTTTTCCAGCTGCATTCTGAATTTTTAATGCAACGAATTTTAAACTCGGCTGATAAAATTATTGTCTCGTCTTTTGATTACGCCGAGCATTCAAATATTAAAAATATTTTCAAAAAATATTCCGATAAATTCGCTGAAGTTTCTTTTTCAGTTGACCTAAACCGCTTTCATCCGCGCCCGCTCACATCAAATCTGCTTAAAAAATACGAAATAAAAGAAAGCGAAAAAATTATTCTTTTTGTCGGCGGATTAGATCAAGCTCATTATTTTAAGGGCGTAAATTTTTTAATCAAAGCGTTCTATAAGTTAACGCAAAAATTGGACAATATCCGCCTTATAATTGTCGGCGATGGCGATATGAAATTTGAATACGAGCAAGTGGCTTTTAATTTCGGATTAAGAGACGAGGTGATTTTTGCAGGACAGGCGGACAATGATGATTTGGCGCGATTTTATAATTTAAGCGATATTTTTGTTCTGCCATCCATTGATAAATCAGAAGCGTTTGGGATTGTTCTATTAGAAGCGATGGCAAGCGGAATTCCAGTGATCGCGTCTAATCTTCCCGGGGTAAGAAGCGTGGTTGAAAACGGAATAAACGGATTTTTAGCAAAGCCGAAAGATGCAGGAGATTTGGCTAAAAAAATGCATCGGGTCTTAAAAGACAAGGAACTTAAAAAAAATATGGGTGTTAACGGCAGAAAAATCGCTGAAAAAAAATACAGCCCTGAAATAATCGGGGATAAATTAAATAAAATATTCAAAAACTTATGACTAAAAAATTAGCGCATTGGCTTGCGATTATCGCGTGGGCATGCATCATCTTTTATTTTTCGCACCAGCCAGACTTAAAATCAAGCTTGCCGGATTTTTGGGATTTTGTTTTCAGAAAAATAGCTCATATCAGCGAATACTCGGTGCTAGCCTTTTTGTTAATGAGAACATTTATCCATCATAAAATAACGCGTAAAAATTCAGCGATTTTAGCAGCGATAATCGCTGTCTCATACGCTATCGGCGATGAATATCACCAGACATTTGTCGCTGGCAGAGGCGGATGTGTCCGCGATGTCCTAATTGACAGCATCGGAATTTTTTTCATAGTTATTTTTTATAAACCAAAAAATAGACCTGCTGTGTAATTAGTTTCGCAACGAACCCAGTCATCCGACGGGTTAAAAATTTTCATATTTTGAGGCAAATTTTTTAAACAATTTTCGTAGAGACTGGTTTCAAACCCGTCACTACAAATA
>JAGLTA010000150.1 GCA_023135505.1 Candidatus Parcubacteria bacterium
ATGAATGCGCTAAAGTTTTAAGAAAAAATGGCGCGAAAAAAGTCTGGGGAGTTGTCATCGCCAGAGGATAAATTAATAATAAATTTATGTTTTGCGGATGCGTTGGAGAAAAAAATTTAAAAAATTGCAAATTAGCGATAAAAAAAGCGCGGGAGGACGGCGCTGATTTAATTGAATTAAGAATTGATTATTTAAGAAAAAAAGATGAATGCGATAAGATTATTACTGATGCCGATTTGCCTGTTATCGCCACCAATAGAGGAGGAGATCAGAAAATTTTAATCAAAGCGATTAAATCAGGCGCGCAATATATTGATATGGATATTAACGAGATAGATTTTTTTGTGTTGAATTTTGCCAAAAAACAGAAACGCAAAGTTATTATTTCTTATCATAATTTTCAAAATACTCCTTGCTTTAACGAATTATTTAAAGTTGCCAAGAAAGCGATAAAAAAAGGCGCTGATATTATAAAAATTATAACAACTGCTGAAACAGAAAAAGATAACAGAACCATTTTATCGCTTTATGAAAATTGCGATTTTCCTTTGATTGCCTTTGCTATGGGAAAAATCGGGCAGCCGACAAGAATGGATTGTTTGATTTATGGCGCGCCGTGGACTTACTGCTCTTTAGGAAAAAAGCAAACCGCTCCAGGGCAGATAGAATTAAAGCAGGCAAAAAAAATAGAATTATACGGCGTAATAGGAAATCCAATCAAGCACTCAATGAGTCCCGCGATGCATGCAGCTAATTTTCAGTCTTTAAAAATCAGCGCGAGATATGCCGCCATTCAAGTTAAGAATTTAAAAAAATATATAGCAACGCTTGCCGCGCGCGGAATATCAGGGATTAACATAACAATTCCGCATAAAGTTGAAGCAATGAAGTATTTAGACAAAATAGATTTTTTGGCTAAAAAAATCGGAGCGATAAATACGGTTAAAAATTATAACGGGAAGTTGATCGGTTATAATACTGACGGATACGGAGTGCTGAAATCTTTGCGCGAGAAAGTAAAGAGTATAAAAAACAGAAGAGTTGTTATTTTGGGCGCTGGCGGCGCGGCGTGTGCGATTTACTTTACTTTAAAACAGGAAAAAGCAAATTTGATTATTTTAGCGAGAAATAAGGCGAGCGGCGAAAGAATAGGAAATGCCTTGAAATTAAATAATAAAAATTTAAAAATAGAATTAGGCAGAGCCGATATCTTAATAAATTGTTCGCCGGTTGGAATGAATTCAGACAAAACGCTTGTTCCGAAAGAATATTTAAAAAAAAGTTTAGCTGTTTTTGATATTGTTTATACCCCCATAAAGACACAACTTATAAAAGACGCGGAAGCCGCGGGATGCAAGACAGTTTTAGGATATAAAATGCTTGTTTATCAGGGCGCTGAATCTTTTAAAATTTGGACAGGCGGGAAGCCGAATATATCCGTTATGTCTGAAATCGTTAAAAATAAACTTTTGCCTAATATCGCGTTAGTCGGATTTATGGGGTCAGGAAAAACAACAGTTGGAAAAGTTTTAGCGAAAAAGCTGAATAAGGATTTTATTGATCTAGACGCTAAAATTGAAAAGCGCGCCAAATTATCCATAACTGAAATTTTCGCGAAATACAGGGAAAAGCGTTTTAGAAAAATGGAAAAAGATGAATTAAAGCATGCTTTAAAAAATAGATCTGCCGTTATAGCCTGCGGAGGAGGAGCTGTTTTAAGCGAAGAGAATAGAAAGTTATTGAAAAAATTTTCTACCGTAATTTTTTTAGAAGCAGAAGCGGAAACTATCGCCAAGCGGTTGAAAAATGACAAAAGCAGACCGCTGCTGCGCGGAAGCGATAAAGAAAAAATAAAGAAAATAAAAGAGATGATTAAAAAAAGAAAAAAATTTTACCAAGAAGTTTTAGATTTTAGAATAGATACGAATATGCGCTCTCCAAAAAAACCAGTGGAAAAGGCGGTTAAATTTTTAAATAATATTTTATAATTTATGGCAATCGCGCGCAATACAAGTTATATGACATTCGCTTTTATAGTCCAGAAGATTTTGGCTTTTTTGTATGTCGCGTTAATAGCCCGCAATATAGGCCCGGAGATGATTGGAAAGTATTTTTTCGCGCTCTCTTTCACAACGATTTTTTCTATCTTTATTGACGCAGGGCTAAACCCTGTTTTAATCCGCGAAACAGCTAAGTATAAAGAAAAAGCGAATAGATATATAAACGCCGTTTTAACCTTGAAATTTTTTCTCTCTTTGGCAACGCTATTTTTAATTTGGATTATTAGCAATCTTTTGGGATTTGATTTTCATACAAAGAGCTTAGTCTGTATTGCCAGCATAGTTATGCTGTTTGACTCTTTTACTCTTAATTTTTATGCTTTATTGCGATCGCGGCAGATTTTAAAATACGAGTCAATCGGCGTGATCGGCTATCAGATTTTAACAGTGAGTTTGGGGGTTATTGTTCTTTTAATGACAAAATCGGTATGGATGCTGATCGCGTGCTTGGCAATTGCAAGCATGGCAAATTTTATCTATTCGGGATATTGGGCGCGCAAAATCGCTAAAGTAAGAATAAGATCTGTTTTTGACAAAAAATTTTTTAAGTATCTCGCGGCATCAGCGCTGCCTTTTTTATTGGCGGGAATTTTTAATCGCGTCTATACTCATATCGACACAGTGCTTATTTCAAAATTAATCGGAGATATTTACACAGGATGGTACAGCGTGGCAAATCGGCTCACATTTTCCTTGCAGTTTATACCCGCGGCTTTTATCGCCGCTATATATCCGGCAATGAGCAGTTATTTTGAGCACTCTAAAGAGAAATTAAAAGAGATTTCAGAAAAGTCTATTATCTATTTAATGCTTATTGTCTTTCCGATCTCTTTTGGGGCGATTTCTTTAGGAAATGAAATTATTCTGTTTTTTTACGGAAATGAATTTGAAAATTCTATTCTGCCGCTCCAGCTCTTAATGATAGCTCTGATTTTCGTTTTTCTTTACTATCCGATCGGCTCTCTGCTAAACGCTTCTAACAGGCAAAAAATCAATACCGCGAATATGGGCGCCGCGATGGTTGTGAATGTGGCATTGAATTTTATTTTAATTCCAAAATTTTATTTAATCGGCGCTGCTGCAGCTTCAATCGCCAGCTCAGCATTAATGCTTGTTTTTGGATTATATCAAGCGAATAAAATAGTTAAGTTTGATAAAAAATTGCTGATCACAAAATTTGTTCAGCATATTATTTCCGCAAGCATAATGGCAGCGGGAGTTTTTCTTGCTCAGCAATTTATTAATTGGATAGTTTTAGTTCCGGCAGCCGCTGTTTTTTATTTCTGTTTTTTATATTTAATAGGAGGAATTTCCAAGCAAGATATTATTAAAATACTGAATTCCATAAAAAGGTCTTGATTATGCGTGATAATATGTTAGTCTATAAATATATTATTTAATAACTAATTTTTTTATGTTAACAACATTGATAGTTTTTGTTTTTATTTTAGGGCTTTTGATTTTTGTCCACGAGATGGGGCATTTTATCGCCGCGCGCAAATTCGGCGTTAAAGTAGATGAGTTTGGAATGGGACTTCCGCCGAGAATGTTCGGATTTTATAAAGACAAGAACGGCAAATGGAAAAAAGTTATCGGAAGCAAAGAAGTAAAAGATGTTCCCAAAACAATATATTCAATGAACTGGCTTCCGCTGGGAGGATTTTGCAATATCAAAGGCGAGGACGGCGGCGGAAAAAACGAAAGAGACAGCTTTGCCAGCAAGAAAATTTGGCAGAGAGCTTCAATTTTAACCGCTGGCGTAGCAATGAATTTTTTATTGTGCGCTATTTTGCTGTCAGTAGGCTTTATGATCGGCTTGCCGCAGGCGATTACAGACGCCGAAGATAAATCTTTGTATATCAGGGGCAGGCAGATTGTTATTTCAGAAGTCGCTGATAATTCTCCGGCGAAAAATGCGGGCATTCAGATGGGCGATTATTTAACGAGCATTGATGGAATGAAATTTGAAAATGTGGAAGAGGCAAGAGATTTTATTGCTGGCAGAGAAGGGCAGGAGCTGGCAATAATATTAACAAGAGGCGACGAGGAGATTTTTAAAAAAATTGTTCCGCAAAAGACCGAAGAGATAAAGGACAGGGCTATTATAGGCGTCGGACTTGTGAAGACGGGAATTATATCTTATCCGCTGCACAAGGCGGTTTATATGGGTTTTGCTTCTACAGTAAAATTAGCCAAACTGATACTTGTCACTTTTTTTGAACTATTCAGGGATTTTATTTTTGGCAGGGATGTTAAGGTTGATGTTGCCGGACCGATCGGAATTGCGGTTCTTACCGGGCAGGTTGTAAAAATGGGCTTTATCTATATTCTGCAATTCACGGCGCTGATCTCTTTAAACTTGGCGATTATTAATTTTTTGCCTATTCCGGCGCTGGACGGCGGACGGATGGTTTTTTTGCTTATTGAAAAAATCCGAGGGTCGGCAATAAGCCAAAAAATTGAAAACAGGATTAACACCATCGGTTTTGCCTGCTTAATGCTTCTGTTTGTAGTTATCACTTTTCACGACATTTCTCGGTTCAGATATATCTTTGTAAATTTATGGGGCAAAATCACAGGGCTGTTTTAAAATTCACTGAGCTAACCCTTGAATTTTTTGTTTGAG